>JAZODL010000056.1:0-4904 GCA_045596945.1 Candidatus Methanomethylophilaceae archaeon
TACTACACCTGCGCACCCGCTGGAAAGACCTTCCAGGAGTGCTACGACGTCAAGACCGTCAAGCCCACCGCGGAGTACCTCGAGGTCTACGACAAGGCACTCGCGACCCTCAGGGACTTCGGTCTCGACGTCAAACAGTGAAAACCCTAAACTAAACCAGGGGGTGTCAGAAGACACACTGACACCTCCGCCCCTGTACCCCGTTCATCCGGTCGGGAACAGGGGCAACCCCCGTCACCTTAGCATGTTGTTCTCCTCTACAGGCGGGGGATCGGTATGACGTGCGATGTGGCTCGAACCTGGATGTTCCGACTCACACAGTAATATATTTATGGACATCAAAAGATGTTCGAGTCGTCAATGAAACGGTTTCATCGTAAAATAACGGAATGAGTGGTCCTAGATGGTTGCCCGCAGGTATGTCGACATCTTCGAATCGTACGATCGTTTCACCGAAGGTACCAAGATCAGCGAGAGCGATTGGGACTACATCGTCATCCCCAACAACGCCGCCCTCATGAAGGACAGGTACGATCTGAATTTCGACGGCCTCATAATCCCCGAGGACCAGGACCTCATCGACAGGCTCTTCCTGGCCGGTGTGGACATGCTCCTCACCACGGGCATCTACAACACCGATCTGGGCAGGGCCATGTACCTTACCGAGGACGAGATCTACGAGGGCATCAAGATGGCCCCCAAGAAGCTGTCCATGGGTAGTGGCAAGGACAAGACCAAGTGCAAAGCGCGCAGGGGAAACTCCATCCGCAAACCCGTCATCCAGGGAGGTCCCACAGGTGCCCCCGTGTCAGAGGAGATCTTCACTTCCATGATAGAGTCCTATGCACAGGAACCCGTCGTCGACACCATCGTGAGTGGTGTGTTGAATACCGTCAACGGTCACCCCGCGACCACCAACACGCCGTGGGAGATCAGGGCGACGATGGCCGAGATAAGGTACGTCCGCGAAGCCACCACCATGGCAGGTAGGCCAGGCATGGGCATATAGGGGCCCGAGACCCCGCTGTCCGCGGCGGGACGTCTGTCCGCAGGTCTCGGGAAGAACGGTCTCAAGGACTACGATGCCCACGAATGCTCCCAGCTCAACGAGATGAAGATCGACATGTCCGGTCTGAACATGCTAGCGGGATGGCACACCGCCGGCGACATCATAATGATGGAGCAGATGCCCATCTTCGGAGGTTACACGGGAGGGGTCGAGGAGACCGCCATCTGCGATGTGGCCACGATGATAGCGTCGTTCGCCATCTTCAACTGCGACATCCATCTGGACGGCCCCATCCACATCAGATGGGGCACCACCACATCCAGGGAGACCCTCCAGATCGCTGCGCACGCCGCCATGGCCCTGGACTCCAACACCGATCTGCTCCTCGCGAACCAGTACTACACCCTGGCCGGTCCATGCACGGAGATGTGCCTCCTGGAGACCGCCGCCCAGGCGATCACCGACACGGCCTCCGGAAGGGAGATGCTGTCCGGCACCGCATCGTCCAAGGGGGTCTCGCAGGACAGGACCACTGGTATGGAGGCGAGGATGATGGGGGAGGCCGCATCGGCGACCTGCGGCATGGAGATCGAGACCGTCAACGAGATCCTCGACCAGCTCATCCCGAGGTACGAGAACAACTTCATCAACGCCCCTGCCGGTAAGAAGTACCAGGATTGCTACGACGTGGATTCCGCGACACCCTCCGACGAGTACCTCAGGGTCTACGACGATGTGCTCAACATCCTGTCCGAGTGCGGTCTGGAGTTCTGAACGGTGTAACAGTTATCTTTAAATACCTATTAATCCGGAGAACCCCGCATCGACAGGGTTCTCTGAACTTTATATTTAAATATTTTCAATTATCCACCATCGGGTCTGACCAGAAGTATTTAATACTTTCTGAAAAATACAGTATCTGTGGCGGTTGCGCGACGGATATCGCGGTGCCGACCGTCCCGAAGGGTCCGCGAGGGTCCTCCGGGGGTAACCTATTAAATAAACACCACGCCGTGATTCATTCAGTGGAGGGCGGTCCGGCGACCAGCGGGTCTCTAAAACCTAGCCAGCGGGGATCGACACCCCGGCCTTTCGCCTTTATTCGGTGAGTTTAATGGGATTGAAGTTCACGGAACCGCAGATGCAGCACCTTGTTGAGTACGGAGATGGGGAGTGGGGGGACCTCGAGTTCCCCGATGCGGCGGAGAGGGACAAGCAGTTCTCCAGGGAGATGTCCCGTGCGGAGTCCCAGAACCACAAGGGCATAAGCCTCCTCATAGAGAACCCCCGCAGGCACGACCTGGCCGCACTCGAGGCCAGGATAGCCGAGAAGCTGATCGCCAGGGGTTTCATCGAGGTGCGCACGCCGCTGATCATCTCCACGGCCGCACTGGCCAAGATGACCATCACCCCCGACCATCCACTCTACAAGCAGGTGTTCTTCATCGACGACAAGAGGTGCCTCAGGCCCATGCTGGCCCCCAACCTCTACGTCGTGATGAGGAGGCTCAGGGACCACACCGACGGTCCCGTCAGGATCTTCGAGATAGGGTCCTGCTTCAGGAAGGAGTCCAAGAGCAACAGGCACCTGGAGGAGTTCACCATGCTGAACCTGGTGGACCTCGGTCCCGAGGGGGACGCAATGGACTGCCTCAAGGACTACATCGACGACGTCATGACCGCTGCGGGCCTGGATTACACGCTCACGGTCGAGGAGTCCGACGTCTACGTGGAGACACTGGATGTGGAGGTGGACGGCATCGAGGTCGCCTCCGGGAGCATAGGTCCCCACAGCAAACTCGACCCCGCCCACGACATACACGAACCGTGGTCCGGAGTCGGATTCGGTCTGGAGCGCCTGCTCATGCTGGCCAACGGCAAGAGCAGCGTCCGCAAGACCGCCAAGAGCATCACGTACCTCAACGGGTACAAGATCGATTGAAACGGTGAGAACATGATTACGGATATCATCACAAGGGTGCAGGAGGGGGGACCGGTCGACGTCGAGGACGTGTACCGTCTCATGTCCGCCGAGGATCCGAGGGACCTCGAGGAGCTCTACGCCGCCGCGAGGAAGGTCAGGGACTCCAGGTTCGGCAGGAAGATCTTCACGTACGGTTTCGTCTACTACTCCACCTACTGCAAGAACAACTGCACGTTCTGCTACTACAGGAACTCCAACCACGGCATCGAGAGGTACCGCAAGGGTGTGGAGGAGGTCGTCCAGCTCTCGGGCAGCCTGAAGGACGCGGGCATCAACCTGGCCGACCTGACCACCGGGGAGGACCCGAAGCTCTACGCCGACGACTACAGGATGCTCCTGGACACCATCAGGGCCGTCCGCGACGAGGTCGGCATAAGCATCATGTCGTCCCCCGGGGCGCTGCCCAGGGAGATGTTCCCCCGCATAAGGGAGGCGGGTGCGGACTGGCACGCCTGCTACCAGGAGACCTACAACAGGGACCTGTTCTCCAGGCTCAGGCTCGACCAGAGCTTCGACGACCGCCGCAACCAGAAGGTGTGGGCGATGGAGGCCGGTCTCCTGGCGGAGGACGGCATGATGATGGGACTGGGGGAGAACGTCCGCGACAGGGCGGAGACCATCCTAGAGATGGGCAACCTCGGTTGCTCCCAGATCCGCGCCATGACTTTCGTCCCCCAGGAGGGGACCCCCATGCAGGACCACACGCCGTACGATTCCACCGAGGAGCTCAAGGCCATCGCGGTCATGAGGATCCTCTTCCCCGACAGGCTCATCCCGTGCAGCCTGGACGTGGAGGGCATCGCGGGCCTCAAGACCAGGATCGCCGCCGGTGCCAACGTCATCACGTCCATCGTGCCGCCCAACAGGAACCTGGCGGGTGTGGCCCAGCACGAGCTGGACATCGAGAACGGCAACCGTTCCGTCGAGCACGTGTTCGAGATGCTCGAGGAGATGGGCTACCGTCATGCGACCAACACGGAGTACACGTCGTTCCTCGACTCCCGCAGGACCGCAGGGGGCGCGTAGATTGACGAGGATCGCCGTAGTGGGCGGTGCCCTTCAGGGGATGGAGGCCGTATACCTAGCTGAGAAGGCCGGTTTCGAGACCGTGGTCCTGGACAGGAAGGCCCATGCGCCCGCCCTGTCGCTGTGCGACGAGCCCGTCGTGCTGGATCCGACCGCCGACCCAGCCGCCGCCATGGCGGTGTTCGAGGGGTGCGACGCGGTCATACCCGCATGCGAGGAGCTGGACCTGCTGAGGTGCCTGGACGGCATGCTCGCGGGGACAGACATCCCGCTGCTGTTCGACCTGGAGTCGTACGGTGTATCGTGTTCCAAGAACAGGTCCAACGAGATCATGGAGTCAGTGGGCGTCCCGCTGCCCGTGAAGTGGCCCGAGTGCGGGTTCCCCGCGATCGTGAAGCCCTCGTCCCAGAGCGGTAGCGTGGGCGTGGCCGTGGCCATGGACGATGCCGATGTGGAGAGGGCCCTGGAGGCCATCCGCCAGCTCGGGGACGAGCCCGTCATGCAGGAGTTCGTCCACGGCAAGAGCGTTTCCATCGAGGTCATCGGGGACGGCTCCACCGCCAGGTCCTTCGTGACCACGGAGGTCGTCCTGGACACAAACTACGACTGCAAGATGGTCAGGTGCAACCCGGACATCCTGTCCCCGGAGGACGACGAGCTCCTCGGGAGGATAGGCAGGGACGTGGCCGAGGCCATCGGACTCGGCGCCCTGATGGACGTCGAGGCCATCCTGACCCCGAAGGGCCTGAGGGTCCTCGAGATCGATGCCCGGATCCCCAGCCAGACCCCCGCGGCGATACAGGCCGCGACCGGTGTGAACCTCCTGGAGGAGCTCGCGTTCACCGCGCTCGGGAGGGAGACGGGGAGGGTCCGCACACCCGGTTC
>JAZODL010000057.1:0-1508 GCA_045596945.1 Candidatus Methanomethylophilaceae archaeon
CACCGGAAGAGACATCCTCAGTGCGGGTGCGATCACCGTGCTCGACATGCTCCCGGAGACCGCTTACGTGAAGCTCATGTGGGTCCTCGCCAACACATCCTCGGTGGATGAGGCGAAGGAGATGATGAAGACGCCTCTTGCAGGCGAGATGTCCGACAGGAGGACCATAGATGTCTGAAGATTACGAGATGATGTGCGGTATCGAGATCCATCAGCAGCTCGACACCAAGAAATTGTTCTGTTCCTGTGACAGCCGTCTCTGCGATGACGGTCAGGGTGCCTACTACAGGAGGCTCAGGCCCACCACGTCCGAGACCGGGGAGATCGACCGTGCAGCCCTTGCGCAGTTCCAGAGGCACCTCGGATACAGGTACCAGTGCTGTGAAGGCACCAGTTGTCTGGTCGAGTTGGACGAGGAGCCCCCGCACGACGTCAATGCGGAGGCCATGCAGACCGCACTGACATTCTCCGAGATGCTGGATGCCAACATAATCGACGAGATCCACTTCATGAGGAAGATCGTCGTCGATGGATCCAACACATCCGGTTTCCAGAGGACCGCCCTCATAGCGACCGATGGTTTCGTGGATGTCGGTGACAGGAAGGTCTCCATCCTCTCGGTGTGTCTCGAGGAGGATGCTTGCCGCAAGGTCGAGTCGAAGGGGGACGAGATCCTCTACAGGACCGACCGTCTCGGTATACCTCTCATCGAGGTTGCCACCGGACCGGACATGCGTACCCCCGAGGAGGTCATGGAGGTTGCATTCAGGCTCGGTACACTCCTCAGGGCGACCAAGAAGGTCAAGAGGGGAATCGGAACCATCCGTCAGGACCTGAACATCTCCATCCCCGGTGGCGCCCGTATCGAGCTCAAGGGTGTCGGGGACCTGAAGATGATTCCTGATTATGTCAGGAACGAGGTCAATAGGCAGAAGATGCTCATCAGGATCAAGCAGATCCTCAACGACAGGGGTGTGACCCCTGTGGAGTTCGAACCCGTGGATGTGACCGAGGTGTTCGCCACATGCGAATCCAAGGTCATCAAGGGTGCATTGGATGACAAGGGAAAGGTCATCGCTGTCCGTCTTCCCGGTTTCGCCGGTGTCATGAACGGTGACAACAAGACCCTCAGGTTGGGATCCGAGATGGCCGGACGTGCCCGTACCAGGGGTGTCAAGGGAATCTTCCACTCCGATGAGCTCCCCAACTACGGTATCGAGCAGTCCTATGTCGATTCGCTCAAGGAGTTCCTCGGAATGACCGGCGAGAACGATGCGTTCGCCATCTGTGCCGCCAAGGAGAAGAAGGCCAAGGACGCGTTGGAATCCGCAGTCATCAGGGCCAACGAGGCTCTGGTCGGTGTCCCCGAGGAGACGAGGGATCCCCTTCCCGATGGTACCACGAAGTACTCCAGGCCCCTGCCCGGTGCAGCCAGGATGTACCCTGAGACCGATGTTCCCCCGACCACCATCACCGACGAGAGGCTCCAGCAGATCAGGGACAACATG
>JAZODL010000058.1:0-8325 GCA_045596945.1 Candidatus Methanomethylophilaceae archaeon
CGTCATCAGGGACATGTATGAGGTCGCCGCCGCATCCGGGATAGAGGATTCCGTGTACACGAACACACTCTTGCTGGAACTCGGCGGGACCGTTTACTTCTCGAAGGGTTCGACACTCAACATGAAGATAACCACGGAAGAGGACCTCAAACTACTCACTGCCCTTCTCGGCCTCTTTGTGAAGAGACCAAAGAAGACACGGTCCTCGACAAACCGTCCTTCAGGGAGTAACGCGGGAACCAGCCAAGGGAATTGATCTTCCCTGTGTTCAACACTGCGTGATTTGCAACTGAGTATCCCCTCGACTCGATGGAATCCGCCAGTTCATACACGACCTCGGTACCAGCAAGACTCGCAAGACACTCGGCCAATGAGCGTATCGTCGTATCCGTCTCGCTGCCTGCGACATTGTACGCCTCTCCGCTCTTCCCATAGAACAGCAGATGCAATATCGCGGAGACGGCATCCGCGGCATAACAGTACGAGAAACACTGACTTCCAGAACTCTTCAACACGATGTCCTCGCCCCTGACTGCGTTCATGATGAACTGGGACGAGGCCTTCGTATCACTCAACCTCATGGACGGACCGTAAAGACGGCTGAGACGGGGGATGACGAAATCCAACCCCCTCTGTGCCGCGTACGCCTGACACAGGGACTCACCGACACGTTTCGCCTCGTTGTAAGCTGCACGGACGGTGTTGCAATCTATGTTCCCACAATACGATTCATCGAAGGAGTCGACATCGCCCCTGCTCTGGCCGTACACCTCCACGGAAGACAGGAACACGAACCTCCCACCTGACGACCTAGACGCCATGTCCAACAGGTTGTTGAGGCCGATCACATTGGTCGTTATCGTACCGATTGGGTCGGTAGAGTACTGAAACGGATGCGTGTTGCTTGCACAGTGGAACACGGTGTCACATAGAACCGGCAGGGGTTGATTCACATCATGAGGTACGGCGGCGAATAACTCGTCGTCATAGTAACATGAGAAAAGTGCATCCAAATCAGTTTTGCTGCGTGACATCGCGACGACTTCGAATTCAAACTCCCTCATCTTGGATGCCAGCACATCCACCAAGATTGATCCGACCATCCCGGTCGCCCCGGTGACCAAAATCCTCCTACCGGTCAGAGACACCCAAGGATATTCGGCACCCAGTATGTACTCCAGATCCTCCCTGTATACCTCGGAATTCAACACGACCATGCATGTACCCCGGCACTTATAATCCAAACGAATGCGGGCCGATTGATGATGCACACGACAAACCCGTGCATGGGATTCGATGGTTCGAATCCCGTCCGATCCCCTACAACCAGCTAAGTCACGACATTTTTATACCGTATGCATCTAACACATCCTGTGAAGAGTATCGACAAGGACAAACTGTTCGGTGCACGCATAAAATCGGAATACGAGAACGCATCGTCCAAGTACATTTTCACTCCCATCAGCAGGGTACTCTCACTGATCCTCGTCAGAACCCCGTTCACCCCCAATCAGATCACATCGTTCTGGGGGATCCTGATGATCGTGTCATCTGCACTGCTCTTCTTCGGGGACCGCACGCTGAGTGTCATCGGCGGACTCGGGTGGATCATAGCCTACGCCCTCGACTACTCGGACGGGGACATCGCGAGATACAAGGACATGAGGTCCGTCAGGGGGAGGTTCCAGGACCGCGTCAACCACAGGACCACCTACCCCATCCTGATGTTCGGTGCGGGATTCGGTGCATGGGTGTCGGGACGCACGGAACTGCTCGGCATCGCGATAGATCCGGCCGCATACCTGATTCTCGGATTCACGGCTGGCCTCGGCATGATCCTCATCATCGACCTCGGTGCCAACTACAACAACTGCTGTCCCGACAAGGCACTGGACCGCGACAAGGGGACCGCGGCGGTTGAGGGGAAGCACTTCAGGAACCAGCGCCTGTTCAGGACGATCATGAACCTGAACCCCCTGGTGTTCACGAACATGATGGTTCTCATTCCGGTGTTCGCGGCACTGGACCTGATGGATGTTTTCGTGTTGTTCTACGGTACCATGTACCCCCTGGCCGCATTCGGCAGGTACGCGCTGCTCTACAGGATGGTTCCCGGCGTACCCAAGAAGTGATACTGCCAATGGGACGGATGCCGCTCCGTCAAAGCAATGATATAAAACCTGTCCGATTAGCCGGGTATGTCCAAGCAGTACTCAGTAGGTCTCACCACGGGGGTCTTCGATGTGCTCCATCCCGGCCACCTCAACCTGTTCGAGAACTGCAAGAGGGTTTGCGACAAGCTCGTCGTCGGGATCTGCACGGACGAGTACTCGATCCGCTACAAGAACAAGAAGCCACTGTTCAACGAGGAGGAGCGCCTGAGGATCGTGTCGTCCCTCAGATCCGTCGATTCCGCCTTCATCGTGTCCATCGACGAGGTCGAGGACAAGACCCTGATCCTCGACAGGTGCAGGTTCGACGTCCTGTTCTCGGGGAGCGACTGGCAGGGTTCCGAGAGGTTCGCCCACACCCAGGCGCAGTTCGACGAGATCGGGATAGACATCGTGTTCTTCCCGTACACCGCGGGCATATCGACGACCGACCTCCTGGACCGCAAACGCCTGTGACCCAGAACAGACTTATCCGTTGAACCCATCGCGGTACCGTGAACGAATTTCAGGCGGCTCTTCTGGAGATGTACAAGGACATCAAGGATGTCCTCGAACGCAACGACATACGGTTCTATGCGCACTTCGGCACATCAATCGGTGCGATCCGCCACGACGGGTTCATACCATGGGACGACGACATGGACCTCCTGATATGGGAAGGGGACCTCGACAGGGTGCGTGACGCCCTCACGTCGGAACTCGACCAGTCGAAGTACTACTACAACGAGTGTCCTGCGGACAGCCACCCCCATGTGATCTACAGGGGGAGCGACCTGGAACAGGGTCTCCGTGACGAGAACCTGCCGTTCATAGATCTGTTCACACTGGTCCCGTACCCGGACAAGGGGATCCACAGGTTCCTGACCAACGGAGCGCTCTGGGGATTCGCCGGATCGATACACATCATAAACAAACTGGAGAACGTCACCCTCTACAGGTTGCTCAGACGCGTCCCCAGGTTCTTCAAATGGCTGTCATCGGTGACCACCAACAGGGACACCTCCGTCGTCACGGTCTGCACCACCAACTTCAAGAAGAACCGGTTCCCGTCGGATTACTTCGGGACCCCCGTCGTGCACCCCTTCGAGGACACCGACGTCCCCCTCCCCTGCGAGACTGACAGGATGCTCACCGAGCTGTACGGAGACTACATGACCCCGCCACCCGAGGACAGGCGCACCGGTGCCGGAGGCTTCCCCTGCAGCGCGTACTCCGAGTACATCGTCAGGAAGAGATCCTGAACCGGACACGGACTCAGATACGGAAGACCCTCTGGACGAATCCGGGGAGGAAGGACCTCATGACCTCCCTCTCCCCGGGGTTGAACATGAAGCGGATGGCGAACAGCGCATACGCCGCCATCCCGACGAGTGCGGATGCTATGACTGCACCCCATGTGGTGGGCAGGGTGAAGAACCCGGTCAGCAGGATCCCGACCACCAGCAGCACCCCGAAGGACACGTATCCCCAGAACATCGGCCCTGTGAACAGCCTGCGGTCACCGATTATGAGCTTAGAGGTGTACAGAGGGTAGAACAGCAGCTTCAGCAGCGCCATGGACACGGCCCATGAGATGCACGCACCCAGGACACCCAGCTCCGTGAACTCCAGGATCGCCATCGTGGAGACCACGTTGAACACACCGAGGGCGATGGTGGTTATGGCCACCGGACGGAGCCTCTCGTACACCACGGGGACGTTGACGAGTGCGTTGGACGTGCAGACCGCGACCTCCACTGGCAGCATTATATAGAGTAGCGGGTAGAGCCCCTCGTAACCTGGACCCAGCCACACCCCTACGACCTGGGGGGCGAACACGATCACGTACACCAGCGGGAAGGCCATCATGATCCCCGAGAACTTCGTGAACACCCTCAGGACGGCCACCATGCGGTCCGTGTCCCCATGGGCGTAGCTCCTGTAGACGAGGGGCGTGGCGGCGATCGCGACGGACGAGCATGCGGTGTTCACCATGGAGATCATGTTGGCGGCGATCGAGAACGTACCCTGGGCGACACTGCCGATCATCAGGTTCACGACGATCATGGATGCCTGGATGAACAGGAGCGACCCCATCTGGGACACTATCGCCCACACACCGAGGCCGCTCATCCTCCTGAGGAGCTCGGGATCGTGGAACCTCCTCGAGAACACCAGTGTGGGGCACACCCTGCGGAGGTTCACGACCATGATCATGAGGAACACCACGGACGCGACGACGTACGACACACCGATGAACGCCAGGGACGGTCCCTCCGCGAAGAAGAACACGAGGACCAGGCCGACCTGCAGCACACAATGGACTATCCTGCCCAGGAACGTTATGTACATCCTGTTGTAGGCCATGAAGACGCTGCCCATGCATGCGCTGAAGGAGATCATCAGGGATGAGACCATGATCATGAGGAATGCCAGCTGGACCCCCAGCGGATCGGAACCCCCCGTGTCAAAGACGTACGGGGAGGCCACGGATATCAGGACCACCAGCGGCATCATCACCAGGATGCACCTCGCCATCCCGACCACCGACGACGTGAACGTGCGGTTCACTGCGTCCATGTCCCCTTCGCCCACCGCCACCGCCATGTAACGGGTGAAGGCACTGGCCAGGGAATCGGACATCGCGAGGAAGTACGTCGTGATGGTGGTTATCAGCGGGATTATCGCATACGCAGCCAGCCCGAACTCCCCTATGTAGTAGGGGACCATCATGAAGCCGACCAGGGCCATTATCACCGTGCGGACGACGTTCGTCAGCACGTTCAGGGACACCTTGCTGGAGAAAGAGTCCCTGACCTCAGGCGATGGTTCCATCTCCTCTCCCCCTGCGGTGCAGATCGTACAGTATGATACCGAACACCATCAGGACACCCACATACGTCAGGGTCCCGGTGACCACGGCCCACACCGTGGACATGGGCATGCTTCCCTGGACGAAGGATTCGAACAGACTCGCCACGGTGCCCACATCGATTATATCGGTCCAGACGGCGAGTGGCAGCAACGTCAGGACGGTGGAACCCATCGCCATCAGGGAGCCGAATAAGGATATCACATTCAGACTCCAGATCTGCCTCCAATCCCTGACTGTGATGTGGTATACGAGGAAGGGCAGCATGACCAGAAGGTACTGTGACGTGGGAGGGTAAAGCATGCATGATGCGGTCACGATGAAACAGGAGTTCATCAATCCAGAGTCCACATCGGAACAGTCGCGGTACATCCTGTATCCCATGTACATGGACACGAGGATCACCGCCGAATAAACCACCAGACGTGCCCGACCAATTATCCAATCCAGTATCGACCCTTCACCGGAACCGCCAGTGCGATCCGAGAGGAACTGGAAACACTGATCCAGAGTCCCATCCATGATCTGTGGCACGAATATCACCAATGTCATCATGGCGGCGCCCGCGATGGACATGGCCAACCTCCCCCACGGACCGGAGGGGGAATCCCTCCACCTGACCAACACGTATGCCACCAACGGGAAGAACGCGAACACCGGGAAGAACTTCGTCATGACCGCCATGGAGAACGTCATCCCCGCAAGGAAACAGTGGTCACGTTTCAGCAACAGCACGGTCATCACCAGGAACATCGCGGCCAGCACATCTGGCATCGCATTGACACTGGAGACGACGAACAGCAACGGACACAGGAACATCAATGCGAAGGCCAGGTTCCCCTTCCCCTCATCGCCGGTCGAATCCATGACCATGGCCCTCACCAGGTATGCTAGGACGAGGTCCGCCACTATGAGCGGGGCCTTCACGGTGAAACTGAACAGTATGGAAGGGACAGTAGCACAGAATTTCGGCCACGTTATCGCTTCCGCGAAGAACAGCTCCGGTACGCGTTCCACATCCAGACCGATGTCCAGGAAGATGGATTGGACTCCGCTCACAAAACCCAGGACATACCCCCAGACGGGAGTGTAGAAGTACCCTCTGACCCCGTACAGGCCCTCTCCAGCCTCGATGTTCCTGATCACCAATGCCCAGAAATTGTTATCATAGACCAATTGAAGCGACGATATGGAAAATCTTATCAGCAGACCCAGTAGGATTATGTACAGAAGGGGGTGCTTCAAGCCTGCCAAACGCGTCAGCAGGATGTCACGGTAACGGAACTGCCCGCATTCAGGATCCAATGTAAACCTCCCCGTAGTTGACATAATACCCTCCGGTGAACACATAGATCAGAGAATCCTCTGCTACCGTGTCGATGTTGCCCTCCACCGTACCACGTGTCACAGTTCCAGTGTGAACATCGACCAAGCTGGTTGAAACTGATACACCGCCTGCGATGATCTGTCCCATGTCATCGGTTTGATCGTATCCTGGTTCCCCGGAAAACACACATATCTGTCCAGAACCCCTCTCGACAAAGACGATGGTGGAGAAACCCCCGTCCATGTAACCCATCGGAACGGCGCCATCGATGACCGACGTGTCGACCGAGTACAGAGTCTCACAACCTTTCAGATACAACGAATCGGTGAATTCTCCCGCCGCACTGCTGGCAATCCCGTTTCCAGATGTGTTGATGCAACATTTCCCGAACAACATCTCTTGGTTGTTGACGACATCCACTAGTGCATCGCCCTCGGAGTAGAACCTGCCTATCTCGGATCCAAACCAATACAGAGTCCCGCCATTGGATATCCATTCCAAAAGAAGGCAGTTCCCGGTACCATCGTACACGTCACCCGGGAGCATGTATGAGAACACGAGGAGTCCGACCCCCTGCGGGTTCGACAACGAACCGCTCAGAGCATCGTTCAGATCCGTGGTACCGCACCTGACGATGTCAGTGAAACCACGCATATGGAAGGCTTCGGTATACTGGTGCGCATAGTATTCCTGATCGATGTAACATGTACCCGTCAGCCCGTAGGCCTCGTCGTAATGGATGTCGTATCCCGTATCGACGTACATTATGAGTTTTGAAACGGGCGTACGACCTCCGGAATCCATGGAGACGACGGAATAGGCATCGGAACTGGACGATGAGACCGTGTAATCCGAATGATCCCCATCCCATGAGACAGATGAATTGCGATCGAAGAAGTCCGAATCATACGTTATGCATTCCCCTACGACAATGAGAAGGCAGAACGCAACCGCCAACACGGAAACCGCATCTATTCTGAACTTCATACCCTACCATCCCCTGCGGATAGCATCCTGCATCGAGACTGCCGTTACCCATCAGTAATCTTTGATAAAACCGTATCTGCCACATAACCAGGAATGTTGTCAGGGGACAGATCATGTGACCTTACCCCGCAGTCACACATGAATGCAGGGACATGATGGTGCGGATAATCCATCTGATGGGAACTTCGATGATTGCTTTTGTGGCACGAAGCGGGTAATTCGACGGATTGCCGAACGTGGTTCCATCACAGACCGATTGACAGACATTTGGAACCGTTAGAACAAAGAGAAGAAACCGGTTTATAATTGGAAAAGGGGGCTGACGCCCCCTGTTTTACATTATCACTCGAACGCCTTGCTGCAGTCCTCGATGTACCCGTCGTCCATCATCTTGGCGGTGAGTCCGCGGGACCTCCTGATCATGTAGTCGGCGCGGTCGTAGACCTCCTGGCGGCTGAGCTTGAGCCTCGCGACTCCCTGCTCCATCGCCTTCATGGCGACGGCGGCGGCCTCCCTGGGGAAGACCTCCATCTCGGACATGGTGGGGATGATGTAGTCCTCTGAGATTCCCTTCTCCTCGGCACATGCGGCCAGCTCCCTGGCGGCGGCGATGCACATCTCGTCGGTGATGGTCTTGGCCCTCACATCGAGCACACCACGGAAGATGGCGGGGAATCCCATGGAGTTGTTGACCTGGTTGGGGAAGTCGGACCTTCCGGTGGCGAACACCTTGCATCCGTGCTCCTTGGCCTCCCAGGGCCAGATCTCGGGGATGGGGTTGGCGGTCGCGAAGATGACAGGGTCGTCCGCCATGAGATCGACGTACTCCGCGGGGATGGTTCCGGGACCGGGCTTGGATGCGGCGATGACGATGTCCGCGCCCTCCATGGCCTCCTTGAGTCCTCCGGACTTGCCCGCTCCGTTGGTCTTCTGACAGATCTCCCACTTCTGCTTGAAGTCCTGCTGGACGTCCTCCCTGGAGAGGTTGA
>JAZODL010000059.1:0-3233 GCA_045596945.1 Candidatus Methanomethylophilaceae archaeon
AACCCCAGGACTTCGTCGACGACGTCCTTGCGCTCATGGACGAGCTCGGCATCGGCAGGGCCCACATGCTCGGATGGTCCATGGGAGGGCACATCGCCCAGGAGTTCGCGTACCAGCATCCCGACAGGCTCATCTCGCTGACCCTCGTGTCCGCCTACCCCTACAGACCCGCCAGGTCCAGCTACTTCATGAACGGCATAGTCGACTGCGCCCTCCACGGGGGCGGAGCCGAGTACATCAGCATGATGACCAACGCCTTCTGCTTCACCGAGGGGTTCTTCTCCGGTCTGGAGGCGAAGGGCAGGACGCTCAGGTCCCTGACGGACCTGGATCCCTGCGGCCTCAAGGACCAGATGGGCGCGCTGGACAGGTTCGACACGAGGGACAAGGTGGCCGGCATCACGGTCCCTACGCTCTCCATCCACGGGCTCAGCGACATCATGGTCGAACCCGTCCTAGGGGACTACATCTCCGACAGGATCCCGGGATGCAGGGTGCTGAGGATCCCCGACACGGGGCACATCGTCAAGCCGTCCCTGTACTCCGCGGAGTTCATGGATTTCATCTCGTCCCTCGACTGACGGGACACGACGGGGGCCCCGTCACCTCCGCATTCTCACAAAACCCAGATTCGACGGGAACGTCCGCCGATGCATCCTGAACAGATCACTCTCCGGCATCCGCCATCCCGACAAGGCGGGATGATTACACGGGATTACCGCCCGCATGGAACAGCATGGCGTGTCCGGAGGATCGTCAGCCGGGGGGTGTCCCCCCGACACCGGACCCGGGACGGGGACGGCCCCGATGGATCTGATCAGAACATGTCGACCGGTTGCACCATCACAGGGGTCACCTTGAGCATGTTGTAGCACATGGCGGTGACCATCTGGAGACCGGGGTCGTCGAACACGGAGGGGTCGAACATCGTCCTGAATGTCACGTCCCCGGTCGATCCGTCCTCGTATGTGGCGATGACCCTGAGGACGTCGGATGCCCTGTCCCCGACGGTGATCGCACGGTCCGGGTCGGTCTGCTCGACGGTCAGATACAACGGTTCCTTGACCACGATGATCACGGCGCCCCCGATCATCTCGGAGAAGGTGACCGAGACGGTCATGTCGGAGTCCACGGTGAGACTCAGTCCGCCGTCGGTCAACACGGGGTCCGGTCCCCCCGAGACGGTGACCTCGGCAACACGACCCGCATCCGGTACAATGTCCAGGACCAGGGTGCCGCCGTCGCGGACGCGGATCTCCCCCGATGGGAAAACGGTGCCGCCGCCCCCTGCCTCCACCACCACGGTGCGCAGGTCGCCGGTGTCCTCCGCGAACACCACGTGGATCCTGTCGCCGTCGGCGGATGCACCGGGACGGAGGATGCAGACGTCGTCGTGGAACGCCACGGCCTCCCCGTTCAGGGTCACCTGGGAGACGTACCATCCCGGTTCCGGATGCATGTGGACCAGGACCTCCCCCGATTCACCTGGTTCCGAGGTGACGGTCCCCGAACCCTCGTACGTGACTGTGAATCCATCATCGTCATCATCCATGAAGGCGGATGCGCCCACGCCGACGGCGACGATGACCAGGATCGTGACCATTGCTAGTGACAGATCTTTGAAACTACCCATGACAACAGCTCCTGGGATGCACGGACTCGGTTCGGAGCCCGCATCCCGTGTGCGGGATGGTGTCCCGACTTATCGTGATATCGCACGACTGGCTTCCGGGCGAATCGGGGACTGCGGAGTTATTGCGGAACCGGATGCCGGGGAGGGGCGGCCACGGGGTGCACCGCCCGGATTGGGGAGAACATTGTCCCGGACACGTCCTCCGCTCGGGCCTGGTATCGCAGGGGCGGGACCCGCTTACGGCGGGGCCCCGATCCGAACCGCGGCTGGTGCGACAGGGGCGTCCGGGATTCGCCGGAGCAGGTCGCCCCGGCTCGAAGGGGTTTCAGTCGCGGCCGGGATCACGGTAGACCATGGCCAACAGGGCCGCGAAACCGACCAGTATGCACAGGACCGCTCCAATCGGGACCGGACCCGTGTCGGGTGCCGTGTCCGGGCTGTAGATGATGTAGCCGCCGACATGGACGACCAGTCCGCTGCAGAGGGGCCTCAGCCTCTCGCCATCGTAGGTACAGAGGGTCACCACCTCCCCAGGTGCGTGGTCGGTGGCCACCGCGTACGTCCCCCCGCCGGTCAATGCAGTCCCATCGACGATGGCGATGCTGCCGAGCCCACGGAGGATGGCGGACACGTCCTCCAGGACCGTCGTGGATCCCACCACCGCCAGTATGGTCTCGGTGTACGCGGTGACCGCCGGGGACGGGTTCCAACCGCCCACCAGTCCCCCTGTGTGGGTGTATCCGGTGACCCTGAACTCGAACATCCTGGAGTCGAACGCATCGAGTCCCCCGATGCGCACGTACATGCAAGTCGTGTCATCCCCGGGGGACAAACGGCCGTCCCCCGGGGACCATGTGCCCGGGGAGGTCTCCTCCTCCACGGTCAACCCGTACCTGCCCAGGTCGCCGACGGGGTACCATACACCCTGGTAGCTCATCTCGACCACGTACTCGTCCCCCGCATTCCCATGCGAATCCGCGTAGCCGGGAACCGTGACGAGAAGGCACACGCTGTCCGCAGTGGGGTTGTACGCATCCGAATCGTCGGTTCCGTCAAGAATGTGGGTGTTGGGGGCTACGGAACCGAGTGCGGGCGCGGAACCGTGGTCCCTCGTGGTGTAGCCGACGTACACGTACGTCTGCATCCCCGCATCCCCGTAGGTGAAGGAACGCTCCTCCGCCCAGAACTCCGCGGAGAGGTAGTACTGGTCCAGGACGTCCAAGTCGTCCGCATCGCCGATGTACATGTCCCCCAGTCCAGACATCATCGTGGACGAGAACGATATGCCGCTGAAGTCCGAGTTGTTGGTGAAATCGTTGCCGCTGACGTTAAAGTCGATCCCGTAATCGACCAGCCAGCGGTCGCTGAAGACGCTGACCGTCCCCTGTCCCCCGTCTGCATGCCCCATCTCCTCCGATTCGGATATGGTCATGGTGACGATGGTGCCTCCGGACGTGTCGGAACCGTTGTACGACACGTTGATCTCCCTTCCGCCCTCAGTGACGTTGATGGGGTTCACGGGCTCGTAGTCGTACGTCACGGGGTCCCCCTCCTCGTGGTCCGGTGTGATCTTCGGGATGGAGACGGCATCCACGCCGTT
>JAZODL010000060.1:0-2392 GCA_045596945.1 Candidatus Methanomethylophilaceae archaeon
GTTACGGTCCACGTCCGTCCGATACTGGGGTCCATTAGACAAACGTCTATTGAATATTGATTCCATTAGACAAACGTCTAGTGAAATCCGTGTTTCGCATATGTTCGTAGGAAGAAAGATATCCCCGCCACGCGTGGTATCCATTGTCGGGACCGGGTGGCGAGACCCGGTGAGCGACCTTGCCCGATGCGCAAGTCTGTGAGTCCCCGTGGTCGGCGGGCAATCCGGCCTTCCTCCTCTTTACCAAACGCTTTCAAACGTGGAGCCCTTCGGGGTCGTCATGGGCGGAATAGCCGATTACGACACGGTCGTGGGGACGACCGAGGCAGAGATGACCCTGAAGGGTTCCCGTTTCATAGGCATCGTCATGCCCTGTCCCACCGAGGACGACATTCAGCCCAACCTCGCCGCCGTGTCCAAGCGCTATCCGAACGCCACCCACTACTGCTACGCCGCGATCCATTCCGGGTCCGAGCGCAGGGAGAGGTCCAGCGACAACGGCGAACCCTCCGGCACCGCCGGCAAGCCCATACTGTTCACCCTGAAGGGCTCCGGTCTTTCCGATGTGATGTGCGTGGTCGTCAGGTACTTCGGCGGGACCCTCCTGGGCACCGGCGGACTGGTCCACGCGTACACCGAATCCTCCAAGCTCGCATTGGAGGGGGTGGAGCGCCGCAGCCGCACCGCCTGCACCGTGTACACCTTCACCCTGGACTACGTCTGGTACAACGTGTTCGAGAACAAGTGCAGGGACCTGATGGCGAAGCGTCCGGAGTGCGACTACGGTGCCAGGGTGGACGTGAGGATGTGGGTCCGCGTGGGCATGGAGGATGAGTTCGTCCGCAGGATCACCGACCTGACCGAGAGGCACGTCCGCCTGACGGAGTGGCCGCAGGAGTACATCTGATCCAGGCGCGGACGCACCCGGCCCGGGGGCCGACCCGCCTTGCTTTATCAACCCCCTGCCCCATGTCCCGTCCATGCTCCTGAAAGCCCAGTCGATATCCAAGTCGTTCGGACCCGTGAGGGTGCTGACCGACGTCAGCCTGCAGATCAACCGCGGTGACAGCATAGGTCTGATAGGCGTCAACGGCGCCGGGAAGAGCACGTTCCTGAAGATCATCCTGGGCGAGCTCAAGCCGGACACCGGGGAGCTGATCAGGAACACCGAGAGGATAGGCTACCTGGAGCAGTTCGCCGAGTCCTCGGCGGAGTACACGGTGCGCGACGTGCTGGGCAGGCCGTACGGGCACATCGAGAACATCAGGCGCAGGATGCGCGAGATAGAGGAGGCCATGATGGCCGGGGGCGACATCGACTGGAACGCCCTGGCCGAGGAGAACGCCAGGCTGGAGTCCCAGCTGGCGTCCTGCGACGTGGAGGACGAGGCCAACCTCAGGAGGGCGCTGGGGAAGGTGGGGCTGTCCGCGGACATGATGGACAGGACCATGGACTCCCTGTCCGGAGGGGAGAGGACCAAGGTCATGCTCTCCAGGATCGTCGTCCAGGCGGACGACTGCGACCTCCTGGTCATGGACGAGCCCACGTCCCATCTGGACATCACCACCGTGGAGTGGCTGGAGGACTACCTCCTGGAGTCCCACTGCTCCCTGCTGGTCATCAGCCACGACAGGTACTTCCTGGACAAGATGGCCACCAGGATGCTGGAGATCGACCACGGCAGGTCAAGGGAGTACAAGGGGAACTACTCGGACTTCATCCTGAAGAAGATGCTGGACCTGGACCGCATGGAGAAGGAGTACAGGAAGTACGCCACCCAGAAGAGGAAGCAGGAGGAGATCGCCAGGCAGCTCCACCACGACCAGTGGTTCCTGACGACCCACAAGACCAGGCAGAAGCTCATCGAGAAGATGGAGGCCAAGGAGAAGCCGGAGGAGAACAGGGAGATCACCGTGAGGATACAGACCGCCCACAAGTCCGGCAAGAACGTCCTGACCTGCAAGGGGCTCGGCGTGGAGCTGGGCGGGAACACGATCCTCAGGGGAGTGGACCTGGACATCCACAAGGGCGACAAGGTCGGAATATGCGGATCCAACGGCGAGGGGAAGTCCACGCTCGTGAGGGCGCTCCTGGGCGAGGTGCCGTCCTCCGGGGAGCTGTGGGTGGCGCCCGGCGCGAAGATAGGCTACTACTCCCAGCACCACGAGGCGCTGGACCTGAGGCTGTCCGCGGAGGAGCAGCTGCTGCAGCTCATCGGCAAGGAGCGCAGGGGCGAGGCCAGGCAGATGCTCGCGAGGTTCCTGCTGGTGGGGGACGACGTCGACCGTCCCATGTCCACCCTGTCCGGTGGGCAGAGGGCGAGGGTCGCGTTATGCCTGATGCTGCTGGAGGAGACCAACCTGCTGGTCCTGGACGAGCCGACCAACTACCT
>JAZODL010000061.1:0-2182 GCA_045596945.1 Candidatus Methanomethylophilaceae archaeon
CTGTAGTTCTCCCTGACCCTCGCCTCGTCGATGACGTAGACGGGTGTTCCGAACTCGTTGGCGATGTCGACGGTCGATGCACCGCCTATGTACATCGTACCGCCCCTGTTCTCGAAATCCCTCATCACTGCGTCCCGCCACCTATGTACTTGTCGTGGAGTATCCTGACGACGTCCACGACCTTGCTCATGGGGACGACGAAGTTGAGGGACACGTCCGAGGCGCCCTCGGAGATCATCTCCACGTTCGCGCCCGCATCCTTCACCGCGGAGAATATGTCTCCGGACACGCCGCACTTGTCGAGGAGGTCGTCCCCGACGGCGCATATGAGCGCCACGTCGTTCTTGACGTCGATCCTCTCGATGTCGCCACCGTTGAGGCCGTTGAGCTGTCTCAGGGTGAGCTTGACGTCGTTGTTGTGGACGAGGAACGCCACGGTGCTGAGGGACGTGGAGATGGAGTAGATGATGACATCGATCTCCGCGATCGCGTTGATGATCCTGGCGACCATCGCGGGCCTGTACGCGATCTCCGCGGAGGAGATCGTGATGATGGACAGGTCCGTCTTGGCGGCGACGCTCCTGAGGAGCTCGCTCTTGGACCTCCTGAGGTGGTGGATGAGCGTACCGGGCTCCTCGGGCCTGAAGGAGTTCCTGACCTTCAGGGGGATGTGCTTGAGCCTGACGGGCTCGATCGTTCTGGGGTGCAGGACCTTGGCACCGAAGTAGGCGAGTTCCGCGGCCTCCCCGAAGTTCATCTCGTCGATCTTGATGGCGCCCTTGACCATCCTGGGGTCCGCGGACATGAACCCGTCCACATCGGTCCAGATCTCCAGCACGTCCGCATCGATGGCGTTGGCCACGACCGCCGCGGAGTAGTCCGAGCCGCCCCTTCCGAACGTGAGGGGCTTGCCCTCGTGGTTGGCACCGTAGAAACCGGTGACGATGGGTATGCAGCCCATGGCCAGGAGGGGCTTGACCCTCATGGTCATCCCGGACGCGGTCTTCACGAGGTCCGCGGAACCGGCCTGGGGGTGACCCTCTGCGCATATCCCCGCCGCCTCGGAGGTGATCGCCTCCGACCTGTACCCCATGCCCCTGAGGACGTGGGCGAGCATGAGCGATGAGAAGCGCTCACCTTGGGAGGTGACGTTGTCCTTGTAGAGGGGGTCGTCCCTGTCCGAGAGGACCGCCTCCCTGAACGCCACGAGCCTCTCGTCGAACTCGGCCCTGAACGCATCCATGGCCTCGCCCTCGAAGAGCTGTCCCGCCTCGATGAGGTGCTTGTTGGCGAACTGCTCGACCACGCCGTCGATGTCGGTGACGGGGTTCTCCGCCAGTCCGACGAGGTAGTTGGTTATTCCAGACATAGCGGACACGACGACGACCTTCTCGCCCTCCGTGTTCGCAACGATGTTCGCGACCCTGGTGAGGGCCTCGGCGGAACCGACGCTGGTCCCGCCGAACTTCATTACAGTGATCATTGTAAGGATCTCCTATTAGTTGTGGGTGTGTCAGATCCCCAGGTCCCTGAGGATGGGGTCCAGTATCGCCCTGCCGTTCTCGGACAGGGGTGTGAGGGGCAGCCTCGGCGAACCGTTGCCGTACCCCATCGTCCCCATGACGTACTTGATCGGGATGGGGTTGGATTCGCAGAACAGCGCACCGAAGAGGGGCAGGAGCTTGTTGTGGATGTTCTTCGCGATCTCGAAGTTGTCCGACTGGGCGTTGTTGACCATCTCGGACACGAGTCCGGGGCAGCAGTTGGACGTCACGGAGATCACGCCGTCGGCACCCATGCTCATCAGGGCGAGCGTGATGCTGTCGTCCCCGCTGAGGACCTCGAAGCCCTCCGGTCTCCTGGCGATTATGTTCTGGATCTGGGACATGTTGCCGCTGGCCTCCTTGACGCCCACGATCCCATCCAGCTGCGCGAGGCGGAGCATGGTGTCCACGGTGATGTTCGACCCGGTCCTGCCGGGGATGTTGTAGACTATGATGGGCACATCGACCGCCTCCTCTATGGCGACGTAGTGCTGGTAGATGCCCTCCTGGGTGGGCTTGACGTAGTAGGGTGAGATGGACAGTATGCCGTCCGCTCCGAGGTCCTCGGCCTTCTTGCTGAGCATCACGGCCTCGGAGGTGCAGTTGCTCCCCGCTCCCGCGAGGACCTTGGCCTTCCT
>JAZODL010000062.1:0-4747 GCA_045596945.1 Candidatus Methanomethylophilaceae archaeon
AGGTCCATATCTGTGCTAAACACATCGTTATTCCTCATAGTGGATTATCGCCCATCATGGTTCTTCAATGATGTGAAATTGAATGGCTGACAGTCTATCGAATACGTCTTGTGTGTATGCAGTCCGATAACATCGTTCGGAAATTAAGACTGAATCCACAGATCCAACGGTGATCAATGTCCAATACCATGGATAAAAGGGACATATCGAACAACCATTGTCCCCTATGGATTATGAGAAACAGGATTGTTCTCCGACTCTGTGATGGGATGACTATCGGGAAATGTATTTATTGGAATCAGGATAGGGCCCCTAAAGAAGGTAGACAGAAATGTCAGAGAAACTCGATCTCATTGCAGTTGAGGACATCAAGGTGTCCAAGGGAATGACCGTTGACCAGATGTTGAAAGCCATGGGACGTGCGGGAGGATTCACCGCACAGAAACTCGCTGATGCAACCGACATCGTCGAGAACATGGTCAAGAAGGAGGGCTGCCTCAAGGTCCTGTCCTTCCCCGCATGCATCATGGCAACCGGAACCCGCGGTGTCATCGTCGACATGGTCAAGAACAAGATGGTCGACCTCATCATCACCACCTGCGGAACCCTGGATCACGACCTCTCCAGGACATTCGCCGAGTACTACAAGGGCGACTTCATGATGGACGATGCCATGCTCAGGGATGAGTACGAGATCAGCAGGCTCGGAAACGTCCTCGTTCCCGATGCATGCTACGGAGAGGTCCTCGAGGAGAACCTCCTCCCCATGTTCGACGAGATCTTCGCCGAGACCCAGTCCATGACCACCCACGAGATCATCGACCAGGTCGGTGCGAGGCTCGACAACGAGGACTCCCTGCTCTACCAGTGCCACAAGAACGGCGTCCCCATCTTCGTCCCCGGAATCACCGACGGATCCTTCGGATGCCAGCTCTGGATGTACTACCAGATGCACAGGAAACTCAGGATCGACCTCTTCGCGGACGAGCAGATGCTCTCCGAGCTCACCAACGACGCCGAGACGATGGGTGCCATCATCATCGGCGGCGGAATCTCCAAGCACCACGTCATCTGGTGGAGCCAGTTCCGTGGCGGACTCGACTACTGCATCTACCTCACGACCGCACAGGAGTTCGACGGATCCCTCTCCGGAGCACAGATCCGCGAGGCCGTATCCTGGGGCAAGGTCAAGAGCGACGCCAAGAAGATGACCGTCGAGGGCGACGCGACCATCTCCCTCCCCATCATCTACGCGGGACTCGTCGAGAGGCTGCTCTGAACATGGACCGCATCCTGGTCCTCCCGGGTGACGGGATCGGCCCGTCGATCATGGAATCCGCCGTGAAGGTCATCAGCGCCGCATGCAGCGACATCGAGATCGTCCACGGCGACATAGGGTTCTCCGCATACGAGGTGTCCGGACACCACCTCCCCTACGAGACGCTCGATCTCGCGGGGGAGTGCGACAACATCCTCTGCGGACCCGTGAGGACCACGAGGGACGACAGGGGTTCCGAGAGGGACCCCGTCGAGACCCTCAAGATACAGCTCGACCTGTACGCGATGACCCGCACGTTCAGGACCCTGGCCCCGGACCTGGGGCCCGAGGGCATGGAGGTCACCCTGTGGGCGACCAACACCGACCTCGGCCAGGACGTGGTGGAGACCCGCGACATGGACGGGATAACGCTCACCAAGTACTCCCGCTCCTCATCCTACAGCAGGATGATGGGGAAGGCCCTCTCGGACATGGAATTGTCCGGGAAGAGGAGGATCGCCTGCATCGGCCGCGGGGACCTGTTCCCCGAATCGAGCGGTCTCTTCAGGGAGAGTTTCGACTCCCTCTTCGACGACGGGGTCTACAGCATCACCCACATGGACGTGCCGGAATGGATCACCAGGGTCGTCAGGGAGCCCATGTCCAACGACTACATCGTCTGTGCGGACATGTACAGCCACGTGGCCGCCGGGATCCTCTCGGGACTCACCGGGGGCAATCACATCACCCCGGTGGGGTTCGCCGGCGATTCGAGCACGCTGTACCTGCCGGGGAACATGCACACCTTCGAGGACATACCGCCCGAGTACGTCAACCCGACGTCGGCCATCCTCGCCGGGGCGTCCGCACTGTTCAACATGAACAGGAGGACGGAGGCGGAATCCATAGTGGGGGCGGTCAGGGACGCCTACATGGCGGGGAAGCGCACCCCGGACATGGGGGGCGACCTCACCGGATCCGGATTCACGGACCTGGTGGTCGGCTCCATATGACCTCCTTTTAATAACCAGCAACATGATGCGGCCTCCATCCAAAAGGAGAACGTACCATGAAGGATACAGGACACAGGGCATGTGTAGAGGCGGCCCTCAACCACGAGGTCACGGACAGGACACCCGTCAACAACTTCGCACTCGTCACGGCGGCGCGCAGCGCCGGGGTGACGGTCGATTCCGCCAGGTGGGATCCCAAGGTCTCCGCCAGGGTCTCGGTCGACTATGCGATGAGGACGGAGTCCGATTTCATCAAGCCCATCCTGGATTCCCAGGTCCCCTTCCTCGACCTCGGCATGAACGTGAAGTTCCCCGAGGACGATTACGGCAGCGTCCGCGGAGGCATCGTGGAGACGCAGGAGCAGATCGACGACCTCGCCCTCTTCGACCCCTATGCGGCCGCGGAGTGCCCCAACTTCACCAAGGTGTTCGTGGACAGCCTCGAGGAGACCTCGAGGATCCTGGAGGAGGACCTCCACATCTGCGGACTGTCCTGGGGTCCCATCACTACCGCCGGGTACGTCATGGGCGTCGAGAACATGATCATGAACACTTTCGTCGACCCGGACATCGTGAAGTCCCTCGTGGCCAAGATCGCAGGTTTCGTGTCCGACATGCAGAGACGCATGATCGACGCCGGTGCGACCGTCATGTGGATGGCGGACCCCACCTCCTCGGAGGACCTCATCTCCCCCGACATGTTCTCTGAGTACTCCTTCGACCACATCAAGAGGGTCGTGTCCGACGTGAAGGCCATGGACAGCAGCATCCCCACGTTCGTGCACATCTGCGGAAACACGCTCGACATCATCAAGCAGCTCTCCGCCACCGGTGCGGACTGCCTCAGCTTCGACCACGCCGTCGACCCCGCCAAGGCCAAGACCAACGCGGGCAGGGACATCTCGATCATGGGCAACATAGACCCCGTCGCACAGATGTGGAGGGGGACCCCCGACTCGATCAGGAGCGAGAGCTTCAGGATCATAGATGCGGCCGGACAGGAGGGAGGGTTCATACTCGCCCCCGGTTGCGAGACCCCGATCATGAGTCCGGACGAGAACGTACTGGCCCTCGGAAGGGCCGGACGCGAGTACTGGACCCGCTGAACACAACGACGGCCGCCCGTTTCGGCGGGTGGCCGTCCCAGACGGTGCGGCCCCCGTGGTTCCGGGAATCCGGTAGATAGAAACATTTATTAACTACTTATCCATCCCCTGTTTTGCAACTGCAAGGGTAGTCAAGCATGGCCAACGACGCTAGCTTGAGGGGCTAGTCCTTAGTGGTCCGTGGGTTCAAATCCCATCCCTTGCACCACTCCTTCTTCTATCTATCGTTTCCATCATCCGTCATCCCGTTTTCCAGTATCAATCACACCGTCAACGAGGGATTCACGACCATCATGACGATGTACAGCGCGTACATCGCCACCAGCAATGCACCCCTCGGCCTGTCCACCACGCCACCGTGACGGACCATCGCGAACATCACCGCCGAGAACAGGATCATGACGGGGATGTGGAAGATCAGCATGCTGTGGGACACGGGCACGTCGAAGAGGACCGCGCCCACTCCGAGCACGAAGAGGAGGTTGAAGATGTTGCTACCCACGATGTTGCTCACCGCCAGGTCGGCCTCGCCCCTGTAAGCGGCCACGACCGTTATGCACATCTCCGGGAGCGACGTCCCGATAGCTACGACCAGCAGCCCGGTCAGCATGTCGGACACACCGAACATCCCGGCCAGTTCCCTCGCACCGTCTATGAACGACTGCGCACCGAAGTACAGGACGGTCAGACCAACCGCCACGGCCACGAGGGACATCGGCACGCCCATGCCACCTCCCTCCGAACCGGTGACCGGTTCCGGGGCATCACCACGTCTGGACAGGTAAACCACGAGCACGAAGACCGCTATCGCCACGATGAGGACCAGTCCGTCCGCGGTGCCGATGGTCCCCGCGAGGGCCATGATGGCGACCAGGACGGACGAGAGAATCATCGCCGTCAGCTCCAGCCTCATGTCGCGGAACCGGGCGGTCAACGGACCGACGACAGCCGCGAGACCTATCGCCAGCCCGATGTTGGCTATGTTGCTCCCCACGACGTTCCCCATTATGATCTGCGGCGTGTCGCCGCTGACCACCGACGTCACGCACTCGGGTGCGGACGATCCGAACGCCAGGACGGTCAGTCCGATGACGAACGGTGCCACCCCCAGGCGCACTGCCAGGTCCCTCGCACCGCGGACCATCCAGTCCGAGCCGAGGTACAGCATCACGATGCCTAACGGGATCCCGAGGAGTGTCCAATCCATGGGTGCCGTTCGCATCCCGTCGGGATAACCGTGTCGGCACCTGGGTCGGAACGTGTGTCATCTTCCGAAGTCGTATTCGAGCGTGCAGGATCCGCCCCTCACGTCGAAGGTCGCCACCGCACCGTTCACGATGGTCATGCGCGGCGCCTTGTGGCCTATGTCC
>JAZODL010000063.1:0-2543 GCA_045596945.1 Candidatus Methanomethylophilaceae archaeon
AGCTCGTCGTACTCCGGGGGACACTCCACGAACCCCCTGCTCATCCTCAGCGTGCCGTCGGTGTACAGTATGGTCAGGTCCCAGGACTCGCCCTCGGCCATCTCGTAACCGTACTCCCCCTCCCATCCGTGGACATCTATCGCGTCCAGGACGTCGCGTGCGTAGTCCGCCGCCGGCATCTCCAGTATCACCCTCCTCGTGGGGTGACCCGTGGTCTCCCTCGTGATCTCCGCCCCGTCGGGGTGGAACACCAGCAGGTTGTCCTCCTTGTAGAGGGGGTGGTTCCTTCTGAATCTCAGGCACATCATTCTCGATCTCTTCTCCGCCATCGCACGTCCTCCATGTACTGGACATGCGATGCGGAGCTGATATAATAACAATGAATTGTAATGTCTGTAATCTTTGTAGTTGCATGGATGCGGGGGCCCAGGGCAACGGTTATACATCCCGCACACGGATTCGCATCCATGGACAACGGAACCGGAAAGTGCGGGAGCATCGAGGAAGTCATCGCAACGGCCTTCCCCTCGGACGAGGGGTTCGGGAACCTGCTGTGCGGGATCGTCCGCTCCATCATGGAGGGTTCCGGTGTCGACCAGGACGCACTCCGTACCGTCGTCGACCGCCTCGGACGGTGGAAGGGGTGGATGCGCCTCGGACCGCAGCCTGCGGATGCACTGGGCTTCGAGTACGTCGACCTCGTCACCCCGGCCGTCGGGTTCTCCAGGTACAACTGTCCCGACAGGCACCGTCCCCTCATGGCAATGGCTCTGATGACGGACCGTTCCGGGACACCGGTGGCCGTATCACGTGCCGACGGGGACCTCCGGTCCCCCTCGGATGTGTACGGTACGTTCCACGGGACCGGGTGCACCGTCGTGACGGACAGGGTCCCCTACGGCGACCCGGTCGTCCGCGCACTGGAGAAGGCTACAAGGGAGGATCACGTCATCGTACAGGGGAGGTTCCCGGGATCCTACGGACCAACGTGCCAGCAGAAGCTCCAGGAACTCAGGTGGGAGGGACGCACCTACAGGACCTGCAAGTGCAGGTACGACAAACGCTGGCTGTTCAGGTTCGTGGACGCCGTCGAGGGCAGTATGGTCACACCGGCCATCATGTCGAATCCGGAGATCCACAAGTACGACAGGGAGCACTGCACGAGGACCGCCGGCGTGACCGATGCCATCTCACCGACTGGTTTCGACATCAGGGAGGTCCGCCGCATGCTGGACATCCGCGGGGACACGGACTCCTGGATGCGCAGGTGCTGGGACGGGGCATGCTCCGATCCGCTGTGCACCGGCCCCGACGGTGCGTTCGGACTCGTGACCCTCGGTATCATCGTCAGGACCGTGTCGATGCTGACCGCACGGTACCCCGTTGAAGACACGACCGCATGTGAATGCATGCATGGATCCGGATGAGTTCACGATGAGGCTTATGGAACTGCTGCGGGACACCGTCTCCCTGTACGGGGAGGTGTGCGGAACATGGGACGCGTATGCGTCGGACAACGGTCTGGAACCGGTCAACCTGAAGAGCAGACAGGTCAGGGACATGAGGGATGATAGTGTCTTGTACGATGTTGTGCTGTGCCACGACCTGTTCCTCGACGGTCTTGGCCTTCCCGACAGGTACAGGGCATACGACACCGAGGAGTTCGACGTGAAGTCCCGCGTGAAGATGCGCAACTCCGTGTCCGCAAAAATGAGGAGGTACACGTCCATGGAACACCAGGGGAAGGTCGGTCTGAACAAGTGCTACAACGACCTGTTCGGGATACGTGTGATCGGGGACATACCCATGACACACGACGAACTGTGCGGAACGGTGTTCAGAGAGTTCGGATTGAAATGCATCGATTCTACCAAATACGATCCGGAATCCGGGGAACCGACATACATCGCCACACACGTCTACATCTCCGTCGACAACCGCCACTTCCCATGGGAGCTGCAGATATGGCAGAGGAGGGATGCGGAATCCAACTACACATCTCATGAGGCCCACAAACAGGGGTACTCCGTATGGGAACCTTCGTACACGGGGGCGTACCGATGGCCAACCACCACATAATCCTGGGCGGATCCTACAACGCGGGGACCCGCATGGCGATACACACGCCATTCGAGGGACCGATCGAGAGCGAGGTCGTCATGCCCATCGTCAGGATGCTCATCAGGGAACTCAAGGGATTCCCGTGTCCGTTCGGCGTCCACACCACCCAGACGAGGTCCACGGACTGGGAGTCCGTGGTGCGCAGCGACGGTTACTTCAGGGATATCAGGCTGGTGTCCCCGGAGGAGTTCGTGAGGCTCACGAGGTTGGACGAGCACCTGACCGGCAGGGACGTGGCCGAGTACATCGCATGCGAGGCCCCGTGCACACCGCGGCGTCTGCACCTGCTCACGTGCATATGCAACCTGGAGTACGAGCTCGGGCACGGGGAACCCCTCTTCACGGACACCATCTCTTATGTCGACGGCATCCCCGAGGTCCCGTCGGTGTCCGAGTGGATGTCCGGACGCACACGTCCGGAC
>JAZODL010000064.1:0-2042 GCA_045596945.1 Candidatus Methanomethylophilaceae archaeon
GGGCCGGACCAGGTTCCGATGATTGACACCGAAAATGCCGGTATCCGACGCATCGATCCTATTTATGGAAATGTTTGGATACGTTTTTAAGACCAATCTATAATGAGGTTCTGAGGTGGACGTGACTCCACCTCAGATAGGTGACATTCTTGGAAGAGAAGAAATACACCTCTAAAGATGTCCTACATGCGATCATGTGGATCATCGACCAGTTGGTCGACATATTCGCGTGAGCGTGTAGGACGAAACCCTGGCTCCGTGAGCCCGGTCCCGTGTTCCCGCACGGGACTGTTAGGTTTCTTCAGTTAGATTATGGATTGACAGTATTTAATTCCGAGGTTATCTCGCTGTGGTTACACAGGGGGATCGTCGCACACCTGCGGACGGCCAGGCGGACCACGACCCATCGACCTGTCGACGGCCTCGGACAGCGCCCGGAGGTTCATATCCACGAAGTAGGTGACGTCCCCTCCGTCGGTCTCGGTCAGTTGGAACGCCCTGTCGTACCTTCCGCGGTGATCCCGCAGGACCTCCGACATCGACAGGTGTAGCACGCCCGGCAGCCCGTGGTGCAGCATGCACCGGTGGAAGAGGCACCTCGACGTGCGGCCGTTGCCGTCCGTGAACGGGTGAATCCACGCCAGCACGTAGTGGGCGACCACGGCCCTCACCACCGGGTGGATGCGCGGTCCATCCCCGTCGGCGAAGCGGCAGAGGGCGCCGACGAGCCCGTCGATCCGCATATGGGACGGCGGAACGTGGTGGGTCTCCCCGGTCAGGACGTCCCTGACGGCGATGGTGTCGTCGTCCCTGAACCTGCCGCAATATGACGGATCGTCCAGGTTGCCCCGGGTGACCGCCGCGTGGATCTCACGGAGGAGGTCGGGCGTCATCCCCTCGCCGGAGCGTCCGATGGCCAGGAGCATCGCCTCGTGGTCCCCCTTGATCATCGACTCCGAACGGTCTGTGGGGTCCGTCCCGTCGCGGAGCATGCGGAGGGCTTTGCGACGGGTGTCGTCGCACCCTCCATCGCGCTGGATGCCACGGCCTCGCGCATCACGGCATCCGGGAGCGGGTCCGGGACCCGGTCGCCGGAGGCGGACAGGAACGCGTCAAGACGGTCGAGCATCATCAGCATGTCCGGTGTCGTGTTCAGGCGAAGCACCAGGTCGCCGATGGTGATGGTCGTCTCCGTCCCCCTCCTCATGGACGTCATCGCCGCCCAGAGGGCCTCCCTGGAATCCGGTCCGGTGTCCCTGTACTCTAGGTCGGACCAGTGGAGGTACCTGCGGTTGTACTCACGTGCCAGGTCCCAGGTCCCCTGGGACGCGTCCGTGGTCGGGGGAGGGTTCTCGGGAGATCTCTCCGATCTCTTCATGGCTGATATGACGTTGCATCATATGATAAACGTATACTCATATCAGGGGGTCTGTGTGACTACAGCCGTTCCGGGACGATGATCCGAATCGAAATGACATGATGGTGTCAGGATCCGTCCCGTCCGAGGTTTGCAGTTGCAAGATGTCTCAGAACATAGTTACCGGCGGAAGGGTGAGGGAGGGGTCCCTCAGATCCTCCCCTCCCTCTCCGCATCGTACAGGATGCGGGACTCCTCCTCGGTGAGGGGGTCGAACCTGGACCTGTAACGGAACTCGGAGTTCTCCCAAGATCTGTTGAAGGCCTTCCGGCACTCCTCGGATTCGAAATACTCGACCAGGCTTCCCATGTATGCATGATGATGTTTCATGTATTAAACATGATATCATACCAAATCCGGGTGCTCCGCTCCGAAGAGCGGCACGAGGTCCCCGCGTACCGCATCCGCGAAGCCGCCGTCCAGCTCGTCCCAGCACACCAGGTCTATGTCCGACCCCACGGCATCACTGAGATCGGAGAAGAACCCGGCGAGTTCGAACATCCCGCACTCTGGACCGGTCACGACGCAGAAGTCGTAGTCGCTGTCCGGGCGGTCATTGCCCCGGGCACGCAATCCGAACAGGTACAGGCCCGGCATCCATGACGACCGGTATTGGGAACGGACC
>JAZODL010000065.1:0-7869 GCA_045596945.1 Candidatus Methanomethylophilaceae archaeon
CAGCATCATCCCGTTCCTATCGGACGAGGCGTCGATGATGGTCAACGCGTTCGTGTTCTCCCTGATCCCGTCCATGGCCATCGTGTTCATATCGTCGTTCAGGAGGACGAGTCCCAACATGATGATCCTCATAGGTATCGCCATGATGTACGTCTTCTCGGCGTTCACGACGTTCCTCAAGTTCAACGCGGACGAGGAGGATGTCGAGACCATCTACGAGTGGTCCCTCGGATCCCTCAACATGGCCGGATGGGAGGCCATACCCGTCATGGTCGCGGCGTCGGTCCTCCTGGTGATCGCGATGATGTTCGTCGCCAACAGGATCAACGTCCTCTCCACCGGGGACAACTCATCCGTCAGCCTGGGTGAGAAGCCCAGCCGTGTGAGGGTGGTGTGCTTCGTCATCATGTCCATGGCCACGGCCATCGCGGTCTGCTACACCGGAACCATAGGTTTCGTCGGACTCGTCGGACCGCACATCGCCAGGCTGTTCGTGGGGAACAACAACAAGCTGCTGATCCCCCTCTCGGCGATAATCGGTGCCGTGATGGTGGTCGGCGCGGACTGCATCGTGAGGATGCTACCGGTCGTCCTGCCTGTCGGTATAATAACTGCGCTGGTAGGTAGCCCCCTGTTCCTGTACTTCCTCTACTCCCAGAGGAAAAGATCCACCTGGTGAGGTGGGCGGCCGGGGCGACCCGGTCTAAACCCCTTCCATTTCTTTGTCCTGATGCTGTCCGGCGATCCGATCCCGGTCACTTCCCGGTCGGATGCGCACGGGTGCCGACCCCTCCCTGGACGACCCGGCGGATTCCCCGGGGACAGTTGGATGCATCATCCAAATAACTATATAGTGAAGTGCATTGGAATATACATCCAACAATTAGTGATACCATGGATAAGACGAAGACTATCGCGATTGCGGTGGTGGCGATCATCATTATCGCCGCGGCCGCCATCGTAGTTACGAGCGGATCCGATGACAATGATGTCGTCATCGAGTCCCAGCTGAAGGTTTTCGGTAACGCGGACGGAGACTACAACGTCGATGCCGAGGACCTCCAGATCATCAACAGGATCATCTCGGGAATCTACGATTCCGACGACTACCCCCTGGCCGACGCCAACTACGACGGCGTCGTCAACGGGAAGGACAGGGACCTCGTGCAGAAGATCATCGACGGGGAGTCCTGTACCGTCTACCACTACAACACCTGCAGCACAGGCGACTATGTCGTCAGCACCAAGTGGCCCGTGAAGGCCGCCGTCAGCACGGCATCCTCCAACATGATGTGGATCGCGCAGATGTCCGGTATGTCCGACAAGATCTACGGCATCTCGTACAGCAAGTCGTCCCCTCCGGACTCCACGCTCTTCCCCAGGTTCAGCGAGATGCCCAGCATCGGAAGCTCCTCCACGAAGATGCCCGTCGAGAACACGACCAGCTACATCAAGGACTACGGGGTCACCGCCGTCCTCTGCGACAAGACCGCCAGCACGGTCGACAAGGGAACCGTCGAGCAGCAGTACGAGCAGATGGGTATCGACGTCATCAGGGTCAATCCCGCACTGGTCGATGCCAACGAGTACTCCTCGGAGATGTTCCTCCTCGCGTTCCTCTTCCAGACCGAGGACAGGTGCAAGGACGTGGCGGAGTGGTGGATCGGACTCCAGAACAAGATCGAGTCCAAGCTCGAGGGAGTGAAGGACAAGAAGACCGTCATCGCATGCAACGGTGTCCCCAGTGGAAACGGCATGTGGCTCTCCGCCGGAACCTCCGATTACAAGGAGGTCGTGGAGAAGGCCGGTGGAATCTACGCCCTCGGTGACGAGGTCCTCACCCAGTACACCTCCGGTTGCTACTTCAACTGGAACGACACCTGGTTCTACAACTACGACATCGATTGCATCATCAACATCAAGACCAACGACTGGTACAGTTGCAGCGTCGATGAGAAGGCGAAGTACGACGAGTCCCTCGGCATCTTCGCTCAGACACAGTCGTACAAGAACGGCGATGCCACCGTCGTGGTCGGAGACGCACCCATCCCCATGAGGATCCTGTACTCCGCCGTCGCACTCTACCCCGACCTGTTCTCCGAGGATTGGGCGGACGAGATGCACAAGGAGTTCTTCGACAGGTTCGTCCCCGGTAACACCGTGGACTGGGACAACGCGTTCTTCATGTTGACCTACGACATGGTCTACTGAGGCCATCGCAGGGGGCGGGAATCTGGACGTTCGTACCGGTGATCCGGGAGGTGTCGGGGAGTACAGGAGGTACCGTTGGCGCAAGACGGTCTTCGTGTTGTCCTGCCTCCTGCTAACCTTCTTATTCGTGGGTCTGTCCATCTCGGTGGGCGCCACGAAGATACCGTTCCTCACGGTCTACGGTTTCCTCGCGGACCACATCATGGGGGTCACGTACCCCATCGGGACCGATGAGTTCCTCACGGACTTCGTCATCTGGGAGGTACGCCTTCCCCGTGTCGTCTTCGCACTCATAGGGGGTGCGGGCCTCGCTGTGGGCGGAGCCATAATGCAGAACGTGATGAACAATCCCCTGGCCGACCCGTACTCCACCGGTATATCGTCCGGTGCGTGCTTCGGAGTAGCGGTCGCGATGATCCTGGGGATATCCGTGTCCCTAGGTTCCCAGACCGAGAACCTGGGCGTCATGCTCAACGCCTTCATCTTCGCGCTGATCCCCATGATGATCATCGTCACCATGGCACCGAAGATGAACTCGTCCCCCGCCACCCTGATTCTGGCTGGTACGGCGGTGGCGTACATATTCAACGCACTCACGACCGTCCTCATGATGTCCACCGACGCCGAGACGCTGGCGGTGGTGTACCAGTGGCAGGTCGGATCCCTGTCGGAGATCACCTGGCAGTCACTCCCGCTGATGGCGGCGGTCAACATCGTGGGCATTGTCATGGCGATGCTCCTCGCATCCAAGCTGAATGTCCTCGCATTGGGGGATGACAGCGCCAAGAGCCTGGGGCTCAACGCATCCAACATGCGCATCGTGTGCCTCATGGTCATCTCCTTCATGGTGGCCGCAGTGGTCTGCTACGCCGGGATCATCTCGTTCATAGGTCTGATCTCCGCGCACATAGTCAGGACCATCCTCGGTTCCGACAACAAGTTCGTCATACCCGCATCAGCCGCGTTCGGCGGTCTGTTCCTGGTCCTGGCGGACCTCATAGCCCGCTACCTGTCCCCCCAGGACGCCATACCTGTGGGTGTGGTCCTGTCGTTCATCGGGGCACCCGTGTTCCTAGCACTCATCGTGAGGGAGAAGAGGGGGGTGTGGTGAGATGGGGAAGGAGGAGTACCGCAGGGTCATGATCCGCAACCGGGTGTTCATCGTGGCGGCGGCGGTCCTCGCCGCGGTCATCGCGGTCGTCTCGATAGGGATAAGCCATTACCACATCGGCCTGATGGAATCGTTGGAGGTCATCATCAGGCACATACAGGGTGTGGAGCCGGTCGGGTTCGAGGAGGAGCTCGCCGACTTCATAGTGTGGGAGGGCAGGATGCCCATGGCGGTGGCCGGCGTCCTGGTGGGCGCGATCCTGGGTGTCAGCGGGGCCGTCATGCAGATGGTCATACGCAATCCCGTGGCAGACCCATACACGACCGGTATTTCGTCGGGTGCCCTGTTCGGTGTCACCCTGTTCGTCGTGTTCGACTTCGGGATCGTCGGACTGGGCAGCCAGTTCGGACAGATCGTGAACGCCTTCGTGTTCTCGCTGATCCCCCTGTCGGTGATAGTCCTGTTCTCCATGTTCAGGAAGGTAACACCCGCCCTGATGGCGCTGATAGGTATCGCGGTGATGTACATCTTCTCCGCGATGACGACCCTGCTGAAGTACACGGCCAACCCGGATGACGTGGCTGCGATATACGCGTGGTCGGTCGGTACCCTCGGGTACGTGGGACCGGAGTGCATACCTTTCCTCTTGGTCGCGATCATCGCACTCATGGTGTCGATGACGGCCCTCAGCGGGAAGCTCAACGTCCTGTCCACAGGTGAGAACACATGCCATTCTCTCGGGGTCAACCCGGTCCGCATGAGGATCGTGTGCCTGGTCATGGTGTCCGTCGCGACATCCATCGCCGTGTGCTTCACGGGGACGCTGGGCTTCATAGGGTTGGTGGCCCCGCACATCTGCAGGAGGTTCATCGGTTCCAACGCCCGCTACCTCATCCCGGCTTCCGCCGCGGTGGGCGCCCTGATCCTGATAGCGGCCGAATGCCTCGCCAGGAGCGTGGGGTCGTTTGGTGTGTCCGTCGGTGTCATCACGGCGCTGATCGGCGGTCCGCTGTTCCTGCTCCTGCTGTTGGGTCAGCGCAAGTCGTCGTGGTGACCAGACGCCCATGTGTGTCCCGACACCATCATGTCCGTTCAATGTGAGCAGTCGGAACAATCAACATCATGCTCGTGGATGGGGTGGCGTGACCACCCCGACCATCCGCAGAAATGCTTCCGCATCTTGTGCATCGATCAAACTGCGATGTGATCAATCGGAATTGATTCCTTACTCACCGATTGTGGTTTTACTCTGCTTCCATGAACTCCCGAAGGAACTCGGGATCATCTTCGATTGTGATAGGTCCATCGAACACTATCGGTCCCCTCCTCTCTGCCTCGTCCAGTGCCTTCTCCAAGTTGGCGATGGCCTCCTCTGTATCGAGTATCAGGTCCTCGTAGAACGATTTCGTAGCCATGTTTCATCACTAATCTAATGATTCATCATATTATTATAAAAACATGATATCTCGGTCCTGGCACCTGCACCTCTCTATTATATACCGTTCGACTGATTTGGATTATACATCCAACTGATGCCAACACGGTGACACCATGAGATACGTCAACATTTCCATCGGGACCAAGGACAGCCACATGATGAACCTGGCCGTGGCGGGACTGAGGGACTCCGGTTTCGGGTTCGAGTACCGCTGCTACGACTCGTCCGACCTGGACGCGGACCCGGTACTCCTGTCCGAGGCCCTGGAATACGTCTCCGGGGCGGACATGGTGTCCATGAAGGTCCACGGGGACACGTCCTACTTCAAGAGGTTCGACCGCCTGGAGGCGGTGCTCAGGGACGGGGGCATCTGCACCGTCCTGGAGTGCACGGACGACGGGGTCACGGAATCCTTCAGGGGCATGTTCCACGGGGACGACGACGAGTACCGGGACTGCATCGCCTACATCAGGCTCGGCGGCGACGAGAACTTCTCGTCCCTCGTCAGATGGGCCCTGAGGAGGTTCGGCGGCGAGGACGTCGAGGTCCCCGCCCCCGTACATCCGCCGGCCCAGGGCGTGTACCGTCCCGGTCTGGAGGACATAGACATAGGCAGGTACGTGGACTCCCTGGACCCGACCAGACCGAACATAGGCATATTCTTCTACCAGAGGCAGTGGGTATCCGGGAACACGGGCCATGTCGACGCGCTCATCGAAGCCGTGGAGGACCTGGGCGGCAACGCCGTACCGGTCTTCATGTACGCCTCCGAGGAGAAGGTGGCGGGGTCCAAGGGGGTGAAGAGGATCCTGGAGGAGGACCTCACCCGTGACGGGGCCCCCGTGCTGCATGCGATCATCGAGACCATGAGCTTCTCCCAGATACTGGTCGCCACACCCGGTGCGGGGGACCAGGTCTGCGACGACAACTTCTTCGACTCCTACGGGGTCCCCGTGATACAGTCCATGGTGTGCTGCCGCACCGAGGAGGCGTGGGACGAGGACATAAGCGGACTCACGCCGTCGGAGATCGCGTACGACATAGCGCACCCCGAGTACGACGGGCAGATAATCGCCCCCGCCTGCGGCTGCACCGAACGCCGTGCGGACGGCACACTCCACGCCGTCCCCCTGAGGGACCGCCCCCTGAGGGTGGCGGACATCGCGATGGGGTGGGCCAGGCTCCGCATGACCCCCGATTCCGAGCGCCGCGTCGCGGTGCTCCTGTACATGTACCCCCCGAAGACCGCCAACGCCGGCGGTGCGGCGGGACTGGACACGTTCCAGAGCGTCGTGGACCTCCTGCACCGCATGCGCGACGAGGGCTACGACGTGGGCGACTCCATCCCGGAGACGTCCCGCGAGCTGGTGGACATCCTCCTCGCCGGACTCACCAACGACACCACATGGGTCTCCGACGACTCCATCCGCGACAGGGCACTGGACCTGATCCCGCCCGCGATGTACGACGGGTGGTACTCCGACCTGTCCGACGCGGCGCGCGACCGCATCGAGGAGGGATGGGGGAGACCGCCGGGCGACTTCTACACCGTCGGCGACGACATAACCGTCCCCGGAGTGCTGTTCGGGAACGTCCTCGTCGGGTTCCAGCCCGACAGGGGCAGGAACATACAGTCCGACTACCACGATCCCTTCTGCGTGATGCCGCACCAGTACCTGGCGTACTACAGGTGGCTCAGGAACGTGTTCGGCGCCGACGCCGTCGTCCACGTCGGGACCCACGGGACCCTGGAGTGGCTCCCCGGGAAGAGCACGGCGATGTCCTCCGACTGCTGTCCCGACTACGTCATGGACGCCCTCCCCGACGTGTACCCGTACGTCATAGGCAACCCCGGTGAGGGGATACAGGCTAAGAGGCGCGCCTCCGCGGTCATCATAGACCACATGATCCCCACCATGACCCGTGCCGGGGGGTACGACGAGCTGCAGGAGGCCGAGGGCGCGGTGCAGAACTACATGAACGCCGGGGCCCAGGGCCAGGGCGACAAGATCGACCTGATCCGCGCCAAGCTGAGGGAGGTCGTGGGCCGCATGGAGCTGTACAGCGACCTCGACCTCGACCCGATGTGCACGGACGAGGAGTTCGATGGCAAGGTGGACGAGCTCTACGACTACATAACGGACGTCAAGGAGGCCCTGATCAAGGACGGCCTCCACATACTGGGGAGGGTCCCCGAGGGGGAGAGGCTGAACGAGACCATATACAGCCTCACCCGCCTGGCCAACGGGGAGGTCCCATCGATGCGCGGTTCCATCGCATCCGCGATGGGCTATGATGTACTGGACCTGCAGAACGGCGCATCGTCCAGGGACCCCGCCACCGGTCTCCTGAAGGGGCAGGTGCTGGACGATGTGGAGTCCCGGATGGACGCGCTCATAGCGTCCATGGTGGAGGCCCGCTTCGACCGCGGGGCGTGCCTGGACCTGGTGCGCGACCTGTACCCCTCGGACGGGGGCGACCTGGCCTCCGCGGTGGGCTTCGTCTGCGACCGCCTGTACCCCGACCTGATGAGGATGGGCGACGAGATCGGGAACACCATCCGTGCTCTCCGCGGGGAGTACATACTGTCGGGTCCGTCCGGATGCCCCACCAGGGGCAGGGCGCAGCTCCTGCCCACGGGCAGGAACTTCTACTCCCTGGACCCGGAGGCGGTCCCCTGGCACTCCAGCTGGGAGGTGGGGTGCAGGATGGCGGACCAGATGCTGGAGAGGTACGTCTCCGAGCACGGTACCCATCCGCGCTCCGTGGGGATCGTGGTCTGGGCCACCGACACCATGAAGACCGGTGGCGACGACATCGCATACGTGCTCTGGCTCATGGGGCTCCGTCCGGTGTGGACGGGCTACGCCGGACGCGTCAAGGACATAGAGGTCGTGCCCCTGGAGGAGCTCGGGAGGCCGAGGGTGGACGTGACGCTGAGGATCAGCGGTCTGTTCAGGGACACGTTCCCCAACCTGGTGGAGCTCATAGACAGGGGTGTCAGGATGGTGGCCGAACTGGACGAGTCCGACGAGGACAACCACCTCAGGGCCAACGTCAGGGCGGACATCGTGAGGTCCATAGCAGAGGGCATGCCCGAGGACGAGGC
>JAZODL010000066.1:0-1689 GCA_045596945.1 Candidatus Methanomethylophilaceae archaeon
TCGGCGGGGATGTCGTCGACCCTGTACCCCGCGTCCCTCATGGCGATGAGGCACCTCCTGACGCTCTCCAGGGAGTCCAGCCCGGAGGCCCCTCCGATGCGGTCGTTGGTGGGGGGATACATGTTCAGCAGGATCGCCACCCTCCTCTCGGATGCGGGTTTGCGTCTCAGCTCCGCCCATGCGACGGCCAGGGTGGCTATCCTGTCCACCCTGTCCGGTACGGAGTCGCTGCGGTACACCCCGTCCGCATCCCTGTAGTTGAACGAGGACGGGACGGATATCATCTGGCCGTCGAACTCCGGCCATATGACGGCGCTGCCCAGCTCCATGGAGCTGAGTCCTATGCCGTCCGCCATCCACCTCTCCACGGGGCGGCTCAGCGTCATCGCCTGTATGACCGGGACGTCCAGGTCCTCGAAGAAGTTCCTGGGGACGGTGTCCGCGGACACGTTGTTCATGCACACCTGGGAGAAGCCGGTGGTGAACACCACGGTGTCCACGATCGGACACCCGTCCCTCCGGAGGTACCTGTCGACGACCTCCCCTATCCCGATGCTCCCGGACAGCTCGTTCGGGGCCGAGGTGAAGAACACGGGGAGGGTGTTGGCACCGAGCTCCTCGAGCCTGCGTATCAGGTCCACCACCGGTTTGCGCCTGTCCTTCAGCCACGATGTCTGGTGCATCATCACCGCAATGGTGGGTCTGGAAGGGTCGAGGGACGCGATGTACTCGTCGAACCCCGTGTCCTCCGGCCAGTCGGGGTGGAACACCCCCTCGGTGCGGTTGAGCGTGGCTCCACGGATCCCCACATCGGCACCGGCTATGCGGTTCAGGATCCAGAGGAACATGGACTCGTGGTTCTCCCTGCCGCCGATCTCCGCGAGGGTGCGCATGAGGAGCCAGTCTTCGTCCGTGTGCCTGAACATGTGCCTGTGGTCGTCGTTGAGCTCCTGCAGGGCGCCGTCGTAGAGGAAGTCGATGGAACCTTTCCCCACGACATCCATCATCCGGTCCCATTTCCTGAAGTACGACTGATCGCCGTGGAGCTTGGCGATCACGAGGTCCGCCTCGCGCACCTCGTGGAGGAACCCCACGAACCCCTCCTCGTCGGAATCGAGCTCCTCGGAATCGGCGCAGACGAGCCTCATCGGTACCGGGATCCCCGTCATATCCGAGAACGCCCTGCCGATGAGGGCGGCGTCCCTGTTCATCACGCTGAGGTAGACGACCCTGACGGGCTCGCGTCCGTCGGAGGGTCCGTTGACATGGATGTTCACCATTGGATCACTCCCAGATGACGCCCCGCACGGATCTGGTCAGGCGGTCGGCGTCCAGTTCCTCCAGGCGGAGGTAAGTGCCCCCGAGGGCGTTGCAGAGGTCGAGTGCCAATCCGAGTCCGTTCCTCCCGGTCTCGGTGTCGACCACTATGAAGCGTGTTTCTGTGTCAGAGAGGGCGGAGGCCGTCGAGAGCATCTCCTCCAGGGGTCTCCTGCCCGGGTCCACGGACACGTTGCAGCGCCCGTCCGACAGTACGACCATCACGGGTTCGGCATCGGTGTTCCCCCTGGACGAGAGGATCCCGTGCCCGCACATCAGGCCCCGTGTCAGCGGCGTCCTGCCCCCGGTGGGGATCGCCTGCAGCGCCCTGTACGCGGTGGCGGTGCTCTTGGTCAGGGGCAGGACCTCCTC
>JAZODL010000067.1:0-5893 GCA_045596945.1 Candidatus Methanomethylophilaceae archaeon
CAACAATCACACCGTCACGGACTCCACCCCCTCCGACCCTCCGGGGGCACCGGTTATCTCCGATGATGCGGAGACCCGTCCACCGTCACCGGGACGGGTGCGGGGCCCCATCGGGACCCGCCGCGGACCCCGGAGGGGATCCGGTCCCGGTGCGGAGTCAGGTACAGATGAAATCCAACATCATGAACAGGAAGGGGCTCCTCGCCGTCATCGTGGCGCTGTCCCTGGTATCCGCGTTCGCCGTCGTCACCGTCCACACGGACGGGACCGACGCCGCCACGCTGGAGCCGGACACGTCCTGGTACGACGGCCAGGAGACCCAGTACGGGATCGGGACCGCCGCGGAGCTGGCGGGTCTCGCCCAGCTCGTGAACTCGGGCGACACCCTCGAGGGTGTCACCGTCTCACTGGAATCGGACATCGACCTGTCCGGCTACGAGTGGGTCCCCATCGGGGACGGGGTCCGCAGCGACTCCACCTTCACCGGACCCTCGTTCGCCGGCACATTCGACGGTGCCGGGCACACCGTGTCCGGACTCACCGTCACCGTGGCCACCGCCGCCGACGGCGGCGTGGGCCTCTTCGGGATCGTCGCGGGGGGCACCGTGGAGGACGTCGTCCTCACCGGCGTCTCCGTCAACGTCCCCACCAGCGGGCTCGCCGGCGCCGTCGCGGGCATGCTCTGCCAGGACGGGACCATATCCAGATGCACCGTGGGCACGTCCACCGACGGCTCCGCCGTCACCGGTGCCAAGGGCATCGGGGGCGTCGTGGGGCGCGTAGTCCTCTCCGGCACCGTCTCCGACTGCGTCAACAACGCCGCGGTCACCGCCTCCACCTACAACGCCGGCGGGATCGCCGGCGCCGTGTACTACACCGCACCCGGTGACACCATGACCGTCTCCGGATGCACCAACAACGGCGCGGTCTCCGGACCCACGGGCATCGGCGGCATCGTCGGCCTCAGCACCGGGGACATCACCGGCTGCACCAACAACGGTGCCGTCACCTGCACCGGGTACAGCGCCGGCGGCATCGCCGGCGAGCAGAAGACCGCAGGGTCCATCACCGGATGCGCCAACACCGGATCCGTCTCCATCACCACCGGCACCGGTTACGGTGCCGGGGGCATAGCCGGATGGGTCCGCTACGACAACTCCACCGGGTACGGCTTCTTCGAGGCCATCGAGATCTCCGGCAACTCCAACTCCGCCGCGGTCCGCGGCGGCAACGACGCCGGCGGTATCGTCGGGACCCTCTACAACTACGGTTCCGTCACCGGCAACACCAGCACCGCACCCTCCCTCTCGGCGACCAACTTCGCCGGGGGCATCGTCGGCAACTACCAGTCCGTCGGTACGCAGATTCCCTCGCTCACCCCTTCCTCGGGCTACTGGGCGACCGTCACCGACAACGCCTCCTCCACCGCGGTCGCGGACATCACCGCCGCCAACACCGGGCAGTTCGCGTACAACAACGACGCGGAGCGCTGCCTAGTGCAGGGCAACGGCACCGCCATGGTCGCCTCCGTCGGTGGCACAGGGTACACCACCCTCCAGGCCGCGGTGGACGCGGCCGGAAGGGACACCGTCACCCTCCTCGCCGACGTCACCCTCACCGCACCCGTCCAGATCACCGGGACCGTCACCATCGACGGCGGGGACCACACCGTCACCGTCTCCTCCGGGGACAGGGCGTTCAACGTCAGGGGCCTCCCCGACGGCGCGGTCGTCTCCATCTCCGACATGGCGATCGACGCGTCCTCCGCCGAGAGGGGAATCAGCCTGTACGGGAACGGCTCCGTATACCTGGTCCTCAGCGACGTGGACGTCACCGCGGACCACTACGCCCTCAACATCGCCGGGCAGAACGGCGCCGTCACCGTGAGGGTCACGGGCGGGACCGTCACCGGGTACTGCGCGTTCCAGACCTGGTCCGACGACACCACCGCCACCTTCACCGGCACCGTGCTCAATGGGGTCAACCAGTGGACCGACAGCTCCGAGAACAGCTTCGCCACGATCGTGGTCAACCAGGACGTCACCGGCGCGGTGATCACCCTCGACGGGTGCACCGTCTCCGCCACCGAGGTCCCCACCACAGACCCCGCCGCGGAGTACGTGTTCGCCACCGACGCCGGGTCCTCCGCGAGGTTCGTCCTCGTGGACAGGACGACCGTCACCCCCTGGACCACGTCCGCCGGAACCGTCCCCGCGTTCGCGCTGAGCCCCGGCTCCGCCGTCGTCGACGACGGAACGACCACCGTCAAGGGGTACAGCGACATCCGGACCGCCGTGGGCGCGGTCGCCGAGGCGGCCGTCACCGGCGGAACCGCGTACTACACCGAGGTCCCCACCGCGTTCGCCGACGGCAACGCCACCGTGACCCTGGTCGCCGACCTGGTCTCCCAGGAACCCGTCGACATCCCCGGCACCCTCGTGGTGCCAGCGGGGACCGTAATCCGCGCCACCCTCGAGTCCGACGGCTCCGCCAACAGCGCCGTGTTCGATGGCGTCACCGCCGGCAGCGGAGGGTTCACCGTGTCCAAGGGGTCCCTCGTGATCGACGGGACCGTCGTCAACGGCACGGCCACCGGCGCCGACGCGGTCACCGTCTCCGGCGACGTGAAGATCTCCGGAACACTCGACGTGAAGGTCGTCGTCGACCCGGCCACATCCTCCACCACGACCATCACCGTCCCCGCGGGCAGCAGCCTGAGCATCGGCTCCAACGGGTCCATCTCCCTCGGTACCGGCTCCAAGCTGGTCGCGGTCGGCACCGTCTCCGGTGCCAAGGGCTCCATCGGCGTCTCCCAGGGCGTCGACGCGTCCACCGTGACCGTCAACGGCTCCGACACCACCGCCCTCAAGGGCATCGTGTCCACCGGGGTGCAGGTCACCGCGCAGCCCCCCGCGCAGACGGACACCACCGACCTGGAGGAGCTCCAGGCCATGTTCGACGACAACCTCGCCGTGGAGATCACATCCGACATCACCGTCGGTGGCGGGCAGACGCTCACCATCCCCTCGACCGTCAGGGTCACCCTGTCCGGTTCGATCACCGTGACCTCCTCCGCCGACAGCACCGGCACACTGGAGGTGGACGGTGCCACCATCGTCTCCGGCTCCCCCACCGCGGCCATCGTCATCGACGGCGGCTACCTGTCCGTGGACTCCGCGGACGTCCGCGTCCCCGTGCTCACCGTGCAGGGCTCCGGCGCGTACATCGACATCACCGGCTCCAGGAGCATGACCGTCGGCGGCTACGCCACCGCGGACCTGGGTGTCGGGTACGGCAACACCCTGGTCCTGACCGACCTCACCGTCCCGTCCGGCATGTCCGTGGACGTCTACGGGACCGTCGACGTCCAGGGCGACGTGGAGATCCTCGAGGGCGCCGAGTTCAACGTCCATGCGGGCGGCTCCGCGCAGATCTCCGGCACCCTCACCGTCAACGGCACCGCCACCGTCATCGGAGACGTCGATGTCACCGGGAAGCTCGTGGTCACCGACGACGACGGAGGGGCCTCCCTCACCATGACCGCCGGCACCTACGGCGGCACCACCGAGGTCGACGTGGCTCCCACCGTCACCGTCACCGGGGAGATGGACGTCTCCGCCGGGAACGACAGGGGCGCATCCGCCAACACGCTCGCCGTGGAGGGCGGGGACCTGGTCGTCAAGGGCACCCTCGACATCACCGGCACCCTCGTTGGGAACGTGCAGGACAGGGGGACCGTCGGGTTCGACGGCACGGCCGGAACCGGCGCGACCATCGCCGTCTACAAGGGAACCTCCCTCGCCGTGGGGTCCGTCACCGGCACCCTGACCGTCACCGACGCCGTCGACCCGAAGGGCCTCGGCACCGTCGACAGGGTCTCCGGATCCAACACCGTCACCATGACGGATGTCGGCGGACTCACCTTCGCCCCCACCACCACGGTCACCGTCTCCGACGGCCTGAGGTACCACGCGCTCACCACCACCCTCTCCGGGACGGTCACCGCCACCGGCAACACCGGTGGATCCATCACCGTGGCCAACCGGGCCACCGCGGGATGGGGCACCGGCGTGACCGACTGCTCCGTCGTGATCGGCGACCTGACCGTCGGCAAGAACACGTCCGTGACCCTCGCCCCCGCAGACGCGGTGGTCGACGGCACCCTGACCGTGTCCGCATCCGGATCCTCCCTCGCGTTCACCGGCTCCGCCGTGACCGTGGAGGGCACCATCGTGAGCTCCGACGCCGCATCCACCGCACCCGTCCTGAACATCGATGCGAACGTGGACGCCGTCAGGTACACCGTGACCGCCTCCGACAGGAGCGTCACCACGTACTACACCGACCTCGCCGGTGCCCTCGCCGCCACCGCCGACGACGGGGAGCTGACGGTCCTCGGCACCATCGCCGTGGACTCCGACACGACCGTCCCCTCCGGGACCACGCTCGACCTCGGGACCGGCACCGTGACCGTCGCATCCGACGCTGTCCTCACCGTCGCGCAGGGCGGTCTCCTCGACGGCGACAGGGGTGTCCTGACCATCGACGGGAAGCTCGTCGTCACCGACGCGTCCACCGGCTTCGACAGGCCCCGCACGCTGAACTACCAGGTGTACTCCCTCGACAACGGCACCGCCACATACAGCGGACTGGCGGTCGCACTCGCCGACGCCTCCGCGGGTGACGGCATCCAGCTGGTCGGAACCGGCGGAACGCTCGCCGCATCCGCCGTCATCCCCGAGGGCGTCACCCTGACCGTCCCCAGGGGAGCGGTCCTCACGGTCGGGACCTCCGGTTCCACCTCGACGCTCACCGTCGACGGGCAGCTCGTCGTGTACGGCACCGTCGCGGAGGCCCCCGGGGCCAACGTCGCCATCGTGGTCGACGGATCCGTCGTTACCTACGACGGCTCCTCCGTCAACGTGTCCGCGGACGGGTCCACCGGGTTCGCCGCCACAGGCTACCTGGCGTTCACCACCAGGATCGACGGCAGGATCGCCAACGTGATGTCCGGACTCGCCTACGCGTCCCAGAACGCCACCGACGGCAACGTCACCGTGGTCGGGGACGTGAGAGGGGACTCCGCGGCGTTCACCCAGTCCGAGGACGGGGTGCTCACCATCACCGTCCCCGCCGGGTCCACCCTCCGCGTGGGCACCCTCACCCTCACCGGTGCGGGATCGTCCATGGTGCTGAACGGCACCTTCACCGGAACAATCGCGACATCGGCCGGATCCGTGACCATGAACAAGGTCTCCGGAACCACCGTCGCGGTCGGTCAGACCGATCAGGTGGACGGCACGACACCCACGACCACCCTCTCCGGAACAGTCAACGGCGCACTCGCCGTGGCATCCGGAACGGTCACCACGGGGACCCTCGCCATCGGCGCGACGTCCTCCGATTCGGTCGCCGTCTCAACCGGTGCGACCCTCCTGGTCCCCCAGTCCGGGAACCTCACCGTACCCTCGGTCCAGAACCGCACCGCACTCGCAGTCGACGGGACCATGACCGTCAACGGGAAGGTGACGGTCCAGGGCGACATGTCCGTCACCGGGACCCTCGCCGTCACCGACACCGACGGGTTCACAGTCGCGGCCGGGGCGGAGCTCACCGTCACAGGGACCATGACCGTAGGTTCCACCGACGGAAGGGTCCATGCGGCCAACGTGAACGGCGTCCTCGTGATCGGCACCGTCCCCACGCTCGGGGCGACGGCCACCGTCTCCGGACCCGTCGCACTGGCGTCCTCCGGAGACTCCATGGCGATAGCCTACGCCGGCACCGACGTCACCGGTGCGGTGTTCGACCCCGTCAGGGGAGTCCAGTCCGCGGTCGCGACCCAAGTCGACGTCAACGGGGCACCCTTCAAAGTCGGATCGTAGCCATGTCG
>JAZODL010000068.1:0-2217 GCA_045596945.1 Candidatus Methanomethylophilaceae archaeon
CCCAGGCAGGAGTACAGGAGGCTCTGCGAGGAGTATGCCAACGGCTTCATCGAGCAGATGACCAGGGACTTCGAGATGCTCGGCGAGTCCATGGACCCCAGCATCTACTACCAGACCGACGCCCCCTACTACAGGAGGGTCACCCAGCTGTCCTTCGTCGACCTCTACAACAGGGGACTGGTCTACAAGGCCAACTACCCCGTCAACTGGTGCCCCGGCTGCATGACCGCGCTGGCGGACGCCGAGGTCGAGTACAGGGACAACGTCAACAAGCTCAACTACATCAGGTTCCAGGTCGCGGACTCCGACGAGCACATGCTCATCGCGACCACCAGGCCCGAGCTGCTCTGCACCTGCAAGGCGGTCGCGGTCCACCCCGACGACAAGACCAAGGAGCACCTCGTCGGGAAGGAGCTCATCACGCCCCTCTACGGAAGGAGGGTCAAGGTCATCTCCGATCCCAAGGTCCAGCTGGACTACGGCACCGGCAACGTCATGATATGCACCATCGGCGACAAGGACGACCTCGAGTGGGTCATGAAGTACCACTTCGAGATGGAGAAGGGCATCGACGAGGCCGGAAGGATGACGGAGCTCGCCGGCAAGTACGCGGGCATGACCGTCCTCGAGGCCAGGGAGGCCGCGATCGAGGACCTCCGCGAGGCCGGAATCCTGGTGAAGCAGGAGGACAACCCCCAGCAGGTGTCCATCTGCTGGAGGTGCCACACACCCATCGAGTTCCTGCAGGTTCCCCAGTGGTTCCTGAAGACCACCGACTTCAGGGAGAAGATCCTGGAGAGGGCGTCCGAGATCAACTGGTTCCCCGAGTTCATGAAGATCAGGCTCGAGGACTGGGCCAACTCCCTCGAGTGGGACTGGGTCCTGTCCAGGCAGAGGGTCTTCGCCACACCCATCCCCATATGGGAGTGCTGCAAGTGCGGGAAGGCCGTGTGCGCCACCAGGGAGCAGTGCTACGTCGACCCCACGCTCGACGCGCCCCCCGTGGAGAGCTGCCCCGAGTGCGGCGGCGAGCTCGAGGGATGCACCGACGTCTTCGACACCTGGATGGACTCCTCCGGATCCTCCCTCTACAACACGTTCTGGGGAAGGGACGAGGAGATGCACAGGAAGCTGTTCCCGATGTCCATGAGGCCCCAGTCCCACGACATCATCAGGACATGGGCGTTCTACTCCATCCTCAGGGCGGAGCAGATCGAGGAGTCCATCCCCTGGAGGGACATCATGATCCACGGGTTCATCATGGCACCCGACGGCACCCCCATGCACTCCTCCATCGGTAACGTCATCGACCCCATCCCGATCCTCCAGAACTACGGTGCGGATGCCCTCAGGTACTACGCCGCCACCTGCTCCCTGGGGATCGACCACGCGTTCAGGGAGAAGGACGTGGTCCGCGGAAGGAAGCTCTGCAACAAGGTCTTCAACCTCGGACAGTTCGTCAGCAGGTTCTTCAAGGATGTACCGACGGAGCAGCCCGAGCTCAGGGTCTCCGACAGATGGATCATCAGCAGGTTCTCCAGGGTGCTCGCATCCGTCACGGAGCACCTGGGACTCTACGAGTTCGACAAGGCCATGAAGGAGGTCGAGGGGTTCATCTGGCACGAGTTCGCAGACAACTACGTCGAGATGGTCAAGGCCAGGGACGACGACGCGGTCAAGTACACGCTGTACATCGTCTTCCTCGGAAGCATCAAGATGCTGGCGCCCTTCATGCCCCACGTCACCGAGGACGTCTACCAGGAGCACTTCAGGGCGATCGACGGATGCAGGTCCGTCCACCTCACCGCATGGCCCGAGCCCATGTTCACCGACGACGATGCGGAGTCCGCCGGGGAGGCCCTCAGGGACGTCCTCGCAGCGATCCGCGCGTGGAAGGGCGAGAGGAAGATCCCCCTCAACGCCGAACTCTCCATGATCGAGTTCGTCGGTTCGGACGCGTCCGTCCTCGAGGCCGCCAGGTCCGACATCGTCGAGACCACCAAGGCCAGGGAGGTCAGGATCGAGCCCGAGGCGCAGCTCACCGAGGACGTCGTGGGCGTCAAGCCCGTGCACGCCAAGCTGGGTCCCGCCTTCAAGGCGCAGGCCAAGGCCATCGTGGCCGGTATCGCCGCCATGGACCCCAGGGATGCGGCCGAGAAGCTGGCGACCGGTTCCATCGACTTCGATGTGGACGGGGAGACCGTCACCGTCGGCGCC
>JAZODL010000069.1:0-1966 GCA_045596945.1 Candidatus Methanomethylophilaceae archaeon
GCACCCAAGAAGAAGGTCACCGTGTCCGGTGATGTCACCTTCGACGGATTCAACGCATCCCCCGTGACCGTCGACGGCAACGTCAGGGTCACCGGCAACTCCGCCATCCCCGCACTCACCGTCAACGGAGCGGTCGCGGTCGACAACGAGAAGAAGCTCACCGTCACCGACGCCTACGTCTTCGGCACCCTCTCCGCGGCGGCAGCCACCGACTCCAAGGGAGCCGGAGAGGTCAGGGCAGGGGACGTGTACCTCGGACTAGCATCCAAGGACGTCCTCGACACATCCGCCGCAGCGGCGATCGACGGCAAGTTCACCGTCTCCGACCTCCTCTACGTGCTCGACGGATCCACCTTCCCCGCAGACATGGTCGAGGGCAAGCAGTCCGTCCAGTTCTACGTCGAGGGCGAGCTGTGGATGACCGTCTACGAGATGGGCTCCACCGTCACCACCGTCACCGTCGACCAGGTCCCCGTCGAGAACGTAACCCTCGTCGGATGGGCATCCGAGGAGGGCAAGACCGGAACCGCCGGACCCGTCGAGATCAAGGACAACAAGGTCTACGCGGACATCAAGTACGACGTCTACAATGTCGTCTTCACCACCGCACAGGGAATCAACGACGTCTACGTCGACGGCGTCCTCGTCAAGGGATCCACGACCGTCGCCGCAGGCAACCACACCGTCACCTACACCCTCGCCAACGGTTACACCGGAGAGGCCAAGATGCTGGTCAACGGCACCGAGGTCTCCGGACTCACCTTCACAGCAGAGGGAGACGTCGGAACCACCTTCAACATCACCCTCCAGGGGATCGAGAAGGCCCCCGCAGAGGTCGGAGGAGGGAATGCACCCACCGTCACCGAGAAGGACGAGGGAATGTCCCTCACCGACATCCTCCTGATCATCCTCGTGGTCCTGATCGTCATCATGGCGGTCATCGTCGCACTCAGGATGATGAGGAGCTGAGGGTAACCGGACTTTGAACGAACGAAGTTAGAGTTGAACGTAGAAGACACACAAATGAGAGAACATCTGCTCCGTACGTGAGGGAACGTACAACTCCACCAAGAACCACAAAAACAAACAGGTCCTGGGGATTAGGGCCCCGGGACCGTCTTCAAACCCGATACCCCGTTCTCATGGGAGGTTACCAGGGATCACCCCCGCCTCCCCATCCCACATGACCGCATCGGGTCTGAACCCAGTCCGCGTAGACTATGTTCCGTATCTCCGACGCCCTCAGCATGGCGGCGACCAACCCCTCCGATGCATGTGGGAACCCGGGCACGTCCGTCACGACGTACAGCTCCCCCTCCGATTCGGAGATGCCGTTCACGTTCAGTACCGTGTCCAGCAGTTCCCTGCGCCCGGCGGTGTCGATGGGGCATCCCGATTGCTCGAGCTCGGTCATGGTCCACTCCCAGTCCGACAGCCTGAGGTCCCCGTCACCGGTCCTGGTCACGATGACCTGGATGGCGTCGTTGTGGCAGTCCAGGTACGGGAGATCCAGCACCGCGGTCCTGTCATCCACCGCATCCACCAAAGTCCAACTGCGGAGGTGGTCCCAATAGCTCTCCATGCACGATTCCAGGATCCCCTCGAAACTAAGGGCCCCATCCCGACCTTGCATGCTCGTATCTTGTTTCTGTATGGTATCACCGGGAGTGTTCTCGGCCTTTGGGTATATGACGGTTCGTTGTGCGGTCAGCGTTACATCACACTGTCTGGGTGCAGGATCGGGGTAAGATCTGTCCAAACACTCCCGATTTCTCGACGTATCCTGGCTTGAATCATCATAATATATCTGATGAATCGTTACCATCATGGTGGACTGTGCATGCTGACCGCACACTGTCTCGGTCAAATACCGTCATCGCAACCCCCATGCCATGCTCGAAAACAAGTATGTTGCAGAGGACGGGATACCCAGGGTGTACCTGGACAACTGCTGTTACGGTCGTCC
>JAZODL010000070.1:0-5745 GCA_045596945.1 Candidatus Methanomethylophilaceae archaeon
AGAAGGATCTCCCCGAGACCGGACAGGACGTCAAGGTCATGGCCTCCAGGGTCGGAGAGGACCTCACCGTCACCATCGCATGCGCCATGGTGGACAAGTACATCCCCGATGCCGGTCACTACAGGTCCGTCGTCGAGCAGATGTACGACAAGGTCTACGACAACGCGCTCAAGGTCATCGGAGACGAGAAGATCAACTTCAAGCTCGAGATCAACACCGGTGACGACTACGACCGCGGTGTGTACTACCTCACCTGCACCGGACTCTCCCAGGAGATGGGTGACGACGGTTCCGTCGGAAGGGGCAACAGGTGCAACGGACTGATCACCCCCTACAGGCCCATGTCCATGGAGGCCACGTCCGGTAAGAACCCCATCACGCACATCGGGAAGATCTACAACGTCATGTCCAAGCTCATCGCGGACGATGTCGCGAAGAAGGTCACCAGCGATGCCGAGATCAGGGTCAGGCTGCTCTCCCAGATCGGGAAGCCCGTCTCCGAGCCCCTCAACGCATCCATCCAGATCGTCCTCCCCGATGCGGAGAACGACCCCAACCTCCCCAAGTGGAGGTCCGAGGCCGAGTCCATCGCCGAGCAGTGGCTCGACAACGTCGACAAGGTCTCTGACATGATCATCGAAGGCAAGGTCAGGACGTTCTGATCTGGACGTATCGGACACACATTACATTCCCGAACCGTGCACTGCCGTACGGTTCGGGAAAAACCTTAATAAACCGTTTTCCGCTAATCGTAGCCAAGCGGATGGGATTACCATGAAGATCATCGATGAGCCACAGTTCGGACCTATGTTCAGGTTCAATGACGCCAATGTTTACTGGTCACTCCACATCCTGTCCGACGGCAGGCGCATGGGTCGCAAGAGACTGGCCGAGGAGGTCGGTGTCGGTGAGGGCAGCATGCGCAGGATCATCGACACCCTGAAGGAGTGGGACTTCATCAACATCAAGCAGACCGGCATCACCATCACCAAGGCCGGACTCTCGTTCCTCGAGCAGATACCCATGAGGCCCGTGGACATCCACATCGAGGAGTCCGTGGAGGGGGAGTACCAGCAGGGCGTCCTCGTCCTCGGCGGTGTCGACAAGGTCGTCAACGGCATGGAGCAGAGGGACGCCGGCATCAAGGTCGGTGCGGAGGGTTGCACGACCATCGTCATCCGCGATGGCAACCTCATGATCCCCCCGGACTGGAACCTGGACGAGAAGGACCCCGAGATCGCCTGCAGGATCCGCAAGGACATCGGTCTCACCGAGAACGACGCCCTGATCATCGGTGGCAGCGACACCAAGACCTCCGCCATCGAGGCGGCGGTCACAGCGGCCCTTGCGATGTTCTGATGCAAAACCGATATTAACCCACCCTGTCCATCACACGGTATGCGTCATCTTCTCAGTTACTCCGTGTACCAGGACATGGGATTCTTCGGAGACGATGTGCAGGGGACCCTGTCCTCCGTGGGTTGCGACGGTCTGGAGCTCCTGACGTCCACGTCCCCCGTGGATCCGGTCTACATCCCCCACACCGTATCCGTCCATCTGCCGTACGCGACGGACTGGATGGCCGCGTGGCAGGGCAGGGCGTACGAGATGGATCCCGAGAGCGCGGTCCACATAATGTACGGGAGGGACAGGGAGGAGGTCGTGTCCAACCTGGTGCGCATGATGGAGGTGGCCGCACCGCTGTCCCCCGTCCACGGGGTGCTGCATGCGTCCAACGCTGATCTGCCGGAGATCATGATGCGCAGGTACACACGCGACAGCAGGGAGGTGTTGCGCGAGTTCTCGGAGATGGTCAACACCGCCGTGTCGATGCTCCCGGGAGGGGAGCCCCCGTTCAGACTGCTCTTCGAGAACCTGTGGTGGCCGGGCCTGAGGCTGCTCGACGAGTCGGACTACAGGTACCTCGGATCCCGCATCGAGTTCGACAACTGGGGGGTGTGCCTCGACACCGGGCACATGATGAACTGCATCCCGGACATCCGTACCGAGTCCGACGGCATAGGCGCCGTCATGGACGTCGTGACCGGCTACGGCGACGATCTCATCGAGCATGTGCATGCGGTCCACTTCCACTACAGCGCCTCCGGGGAGTACAGGGCGACGTTCGAGGAGAGGCCGATGGATCTGCCGCCCATCGATTTCGTGTCGGAGGCCTACGGTCACGTGTCCACCCTGGACCAGCACATGCCGTTCACCGATCCCAGGTGCGCAGGGATACTGGATGTCCTGCGTCCGGACACGGTGGTCCATGAGATGCCCGGTTCCGTCGACGGTCCGCTCGAGGACTTCCGGCGCCAGCGTGCGCTCCTGCCGCCGTGAACGGTATTCAGACGCTGTCCGCGGTTCTGCCAACCTTTTTTATATTACCTCTATAATCGGTAGCACCAGAGGAATTCAAATGGCACGTTTCAAAGAGGCTGAGCACAGGCTCCTTGACAAGACTGTATGCATGAACTGCTACGCCACCAACCCCAAGAAGGCGAGCAGGTGCAGGAAGTGCGGATACAGCAACCTCAGGCCCAAGGCCAAAGAGAGCAGGAAGCAGTAAATCTGCTTCACAACATTGATTTTTAGAGCCGGCCATCGGCAGGTTTTATTCAGGCGATAGCTACGGCTATGGTCGGGGTTCGGTCCCCGGCCATGGCCCGCCACCGCTACAATAAATAACCCGCAACCCCTAGGCCGACCATCGGAGCGGACACAATGAAGGTTCTCATCGTCGATGACAACGTCGCCGTCCAGGGGATCCTTAGGGACATCCTGGAGGAGGAGGGGCACGACATCCATGTCGCCAGTAGTGTTGACGAGGCCGTGTCCGACCTGGAGGGTTCCCGCCCGGACATCGTCATGCTGGACACATGGGTCGGTGACGAGGACGGGTTGCGTCTCATATCGCGCGCCCACGAGGTCGACGAGGACATGGTCCTCAACGTGATCCTGATCAAGAGCGCCAGTGAGCAGGTGCCCAAGGATAACCCGTACATCAAAGGATATCTGGATAAACCGTTCATGACGTCCGACGTCCTTACCGTCCTGAGGGAGACCCGTGACAGGATAGAGGATGCGCGCCCGGTCTCCATGTCCAAGAAGAGGCGCAGACCCCTCCTGAGGAAGAGGAAGGTCGAGAGGATACCGGTCCCGTCGACGAACATCATGGACGAGACGGTCCGTTTCGGGACGTCGTATGTGATCTTCGAGACCTCGCCCGATGCCGTATACAGGTTCGCGGGTCTTTTCAACCCCACCGCATACGACGTGCTGATAATCACATCCGACAAGGTCAAGGCCGTGAGGCAGAGGTTCGAGTCCGAGAGGATAGAGGTGGTGTCCATGACCGCCACCCACAAGGCGGGTGCGATGGACATACTCAACCTGGGGTCCCTGGTAGCCCTGGTCAGGGGGTTCGTGTCCGGACACGACCGTCCCGTAGTGGTCATCGACAACTTCTCGACGATGGTCGAGGCCAACGGTCTGAACAAGGTTCTGGTCATGCTCCACGAGCTGACCGGGGACCGTACGAGGGAGACGACATTCGTGGCGTCGGTGGATCCATCCATCCTCACGGACAAGGACCTCAACATAATACTACACGAGATGAAACAGTTCAATTTCAGGAAATGAGGAGTTAAAATGCAGATAGAGAAGGTTTGGGCAAGAGAGGTTCTGGATTCCAGGGGAAACCCCACGGTCGAGGCGGAGGTCACGGTTGCCGGCCACAGGATCAGCGCGATCGCACCCTCCGGTGCATCCACCGGTACTTGGGAGGCGCACGAGCTCCGCGACGGCGGTGACAGGTACGGCGGCAAGGGGGTGCTCAAGGCTGTGGAGAACGTCCGCGGCGAGATTTCGAAGAGGCTCGTCGGAATGGACCCCACGGACCAGAGGGCGGTCGACGAGGCCATGATCGAGCTCGACGGCACGGAGAACAAGACCAGGCTCGGCGGCAACGCCACCGTGGCCGTGTCCCTCGCCGTCGCCAAGGCGGGTGCCATGTGCAACAACATCCCCGTCTACGAGCACATCGGAGGTGACCACGTGACCCTCCCCGTCCCCATGCTCAACATCATCAACGGTGGGAAGCACGCAGGGGGCAATCTGAAGATCCAGGAGTGCATGATCATCCCCGCAGGGGCCAAGAGCTTCTCCGAGTGCCTCCGGATGTCCACCGAGGTCTACATGCACCTCAAGACCATCCTGAAGGACAGGTACGGCGTGGGAGCCATCAACATCGGTGACGAGGGAGGTTTCGCACCCCCGCTGGACACCGTGGACGAGGCCCTCAGCACCATCGTCGCCGCCATCTCCGACGCCGGGTACGTCCCCGGCAAGGACGTCTACCTCGCGATGGACGCGGCGTCCTCCGAGTTCTTCGAGGACGGCGTCTACAACGTCGACGGCATGAGGCTCTCCGCGGGGGAGCTGGCGGACCACTACGTCGAGCTCACGAGGAACCACCCCCTCATCAGCATCGAGGATCCGTTCTTCGAGGACGACTTCGAGACCACCGCCGAGCTCACCAGGAAGGTGGGCAGCAGGGTGCAGATCGTCGGAGACGACCTCTTCGTCACCAACACCAAGCGTCTCGCCCGCGGTATCGACGAGGGCGCCGCCAACGCGCTCCTCCTCAAGGTCAACCAGATCGGAACCGTCACCGAGTCCGGCGACGCCGCGCAGATGAGCTTCGACAACGGCTACAACGTAGTCGTCTCCCACAGGTCCGGTGAGTCCGAGGACACGACCATCGCGGACCTCTCCGTCGGATGGGGATCCGGCGAGATCAAGACCGGCGCCCCCGCGCGCGGTGAGAGGACCGCCAAGTACAACCGCCTCCTCAGGATCGAGGAGGAGCTCGGATCCAGGGCAGTGTATCCCGGAGTGAGCAAGTTCCGCATCTGAGATGGTATCCATGGGCGGCCTCTTCAACGCCAGCGAGCAGGAGATACGCGACGGGTACACCATGGACGTGTACTTCGAGCGCACCAAGCGCATCCTGGAGAACCGCGGCCTCGCCGGTGTCCCGGTGTGGGCGGAGTTCACGGGCAGCTCCCTCCCCAAGGGGTGGGACTGGGCCGTGTTCTGCGGTCTCCAGGAGGTCCTCAACCTCCTGGAGGGCAGTGACGTGTCCATCTACTCCGTCCCCGAGGGGACGGTCTTCAGACCCAGGACGGACAACTCCGTCAGGGTCCCCCTGATGAACTTCCACGGCCCCTACACGGGGTTCGGCGAGATGGAGACGGCCATCCTCGGCATGGTCTGCCAGCCGTCCGGTATCGCTACGGCGGCCGCACGCACGAAGATCGCCGCCAAGTGGAAGACCGTCCTCGCGTTCGGCAACAGGAGGATGCATCCCGCCATATCCGGTGTGATCGACAGGTCGGCGTACATAGGCGGTTGCGACGCCGTCTCGTCACGCATGGGAGGGGACATAACGGACACCGTTCCGGTGGGAACCGTCCCCCATGCCCTCATGCTCATGATGGGCAGCAACGATTCGGCCTTCAGGGCGTTCGACGAGATCATCGAACCCGAGGTCCCGCGTATGATGCTCATAGACACGTTCTCCGACGAGCGCACCGCCGCCCTGGACGCGTGCAGGTCCGTGAAGGACCTCAAGGGCGTCAGGCTCGACACCCCCGGTTCCAGGAGGGGCAACTTCAAGGAGCTCATCAACGAGGTCCGCTGGGAGCTGGACATGTACGGTTACACCGATGTGGACATCATCGT
>JAZODL010000071.1:0-5088 GCA_045596945.1 Candidatus Methanomethylophilaceae archaeon
TCATGACCTTGCGCACAATCACCAGGAGGATCAGTGCGAGGACGATCATGATCACGCTGATGAGGATCATCGCACCCATGGCCTCGGGGGACGTCGCACCGCCGAAGGCGGTCTTCATCCATGCGATGAACGTGGGTCCCGTGAAGAATGTGCCGCCGTCATCGGTGATGGCCCCCATCAGCAGCAGTGCGATGTTCGTACCGCCGGTCTCAGAGAGGGACCTGGCGAAGCACAGGATGAATCCCGTGGCGAGACCCGCGCGGAAGAGGGGGAGCGTGATGGTGCGGACGGCGGTCCACCTGGACGCACCCAGGGTCATCGCGGCGGTCTCGTAGTTCGGCTCGATCTGCTCCAGGATGGCGGACAGCGAGCGGACCATGTACGGGTAGGTAAAGATTATGTGGAGAAGCACCACGAGCATATAGGGCGTTATCCCGAGTCCGAGACCGGGGACGGTTATGCCCTCCGGGGGGACAGCCCAGAAGACGACCACGGACAGACCGAGGACGGCGGTGGGGAACGCCAGGGGCAGATCCATCAGGGTGTCGAGGACGTTCTTGCCCCTGAAGTCCCTGCGGACCATGATCCATGCCATGGGCAGACCCACGAGGATGTCGATCACGGTCACGATGAACGCTATGCTGAACGAGTTCCACATGGCACCCATGATGATGTCCATCGTGGATGCGTCGGACAGGATGTTGTTGACGAGGTCCCATTCGGTGATGATCTTCGTGACAACGAAGATGGAGGGGATGACGATTATGATCAGGAAGAAGGCGCATGCGAGAGCGAACCACGACCTGCGGACCTTCGGGTTCCCGGAGAGTTCGTCGATCCTCTTCAGAACGCTCATGGGAACCGCTCTCAGAGAATGGATATGCTCACGACGTTGTTCCCACGGAGGACGACGGACCCGAGGCGCCTGCCGTCGTCACCGGACGCGGGGGTCTCCACGGTCTCCTCCAGGACCATGTTCATGTACTCGTCGAAACCGGCCAGCTTGCCCTCGAGGATCCTACCGTCCTTCAGCAGGAGGGATACGCGTTTGTCGATCGATTTCTCGAGCAGGGATATGGGCATTACCATGTGTATCGGTCGGCCTACTCCGTGATGTGTTAAAAAGGTTGCGCGCGCGATTACCTGTCCTCGCTCATCATCGAATCCATCCATGCGCGGATGTCCGATTTGCGGGTGCTTCCCACACCGAAGTACTCCGCGAACCTGTTGGTGGTCGTGAGTTCGAGGGTCTGACCGACCTTCCTCCCGGAGACGAAACCCATGTCCACGAGCTTGTGGACGTCGTCGTAGGTACGGGGTCCACGCGCCTTGAAGAGCTCGGACTGCAGGACCGGCTGGTTGTACGCGATGGTGCTCAACGTCCTCATGACGCCGGGGGCCAGTTCAGCCCTCGCGAATGTGCCAGCACAGTCTGAGTACTCCGATCTGAGCATCATGCGGTACTCGGTGCCGATCTTCGCCACCATTATCGCGGAACCACGCTCGTCGTACTCCCTGCGGAGGTCCATGACGGCCATGCGCACCTCCTCCTCCGGTATTCCGGTCTTGACCGCGATCTCCGATATGCGGAGGTTCGTGGCGCTGGAGAACAGCGCCGCCTCCACCGCGCACTTCGGATCCAACTCACATCACCGCTTCGGGGATGCGCCCGCCACGGTCCTCCTCGAGCGACACGGACGTCAGGTCCGTCCTGATCTCTATGAGGATCTCGCCGTAGGGTAGCTCGTCCTGCCAGACGTTAAGGCGACCGTCCCTGACGAGGTGCAGGACGGAGACGAACACGGTCAGGTTCTCACGGGTGTCCGAGGTGAAGAGGTCCTCCAGGGGGATCTGTCCGGTGCCGAGCCTCTCGATCCTCTGCCAGACCGCCTCGACATCCCTCTCGTCGTCCTCGTCGTGGGCCTTGTTCTCGAACCTCTTGGGCTCCCTCGCCCTCAGGTCCGCCCTGACGCGCTCCCTCTCCCTCTGGACCTCGATCTCCTGACGTGCATCCTCGAACGCGTCGATGAGCTCGTACATGGTGACCGGGCGGACGGGGTCCCTGCGGTAGGCCTCCCTGAACGGGACCTCGGGGACGAAGAGCGGTTCGTCGTCGTAGAAGAAGCTGTCGTCCACCTCGGGGACCTCGGGCTCGACGGGGGGCTCGGAACGGACACGGGTCGATTCGGACTGCAGCCTGAGGATCTTCCATGCCATCAGCATGAGCTTCCCGGCGACGATCATGTCGAACGTGTTGTTGGCGACCTTGCGACCGTACATCCTGACGAACTCGGACAGGTCGATCTCCCAGGGGTCGATCCCGTTCTCCAGCACGAGGCTGAAGACGGCGCGGATGGACTCGTCCACCGGATCCTGGAGCCTCTCCCCGGATTCCGTACGCGACAGGATGTCGACGTACCCGCTGATGCGCTTGTAGGACTCGGCGTCCTCCGCCAGAGCCTTGTGGAACAGCAGGTGCTGTTCCAGTTCCTCAATCCTTGTGTTCCCATCCATCTCCGTTCGCCTCCGCGTCCCTGCCCTTGGCCTCCTCCTCGTACCTGGATACCTCCGAGAAGTCGGGCTGTATTATGACCTTGCTTATGCCTGAAGGCGGCCTCGTGACACCGATCAGGTTGTCGGCCAGTGCGAGCGTCACCTTCCTCAGCGACACCTGTATGAACTGCGCCTTCATTGAACTTTCCCTCACCCTCCTCGCGACCATCTCCGCGTTGACGGAATCCAGGAACATGTCCACCTCGTCCAACACGTAGAACGGGGATGGCTGGTACTCCTGTATCGCGAATATGAACGACAGCGCCGTGAGGGACTTCTCCCCTCCGGACAGCGACTCCAACCTGAGGAGCTTGCCGTTCCTGGGTTTGGCGTTTATCATCAGACCCCCGTTGAACGGGTCGTCCTCGTCCTCGAGGCCCATGAACGCCTCCCCTCCGCCGGATAGCTCGGCGTATATCGCCCTGAAGTTCTCGTTGATCGCATCGTACGACCTCATGAAGAGCCCCTTCTTCCTGGAGGTCAGGTCCTCCATCAGGTCGGAGAGCTCCCCGATCTGCCTGTTGAGCGCGGCGACCTCCCCCATCAGGGCATCGTAGCGGCCCTTCTTCTCGTCGTAGTCCTCGATGGCGCGGAGGTTCACGTTCCCCAGACCGGATATGATGGCCTCCTGCGCCCTTATGCGGCGCCTGATCTCCTCCTCCGAGGGTATCGGCTGCGCGACCTCGAAGCCTATGGCGTCGACCTCGGCACGGAGGTTGGCTATGGACTCGGCCAGCATCAGGAGCTGGGCCTCGAACGACGCCTTGGATGCGGCGGTGTTCTCCAACTCCTTGACGAGCTCCCTGAGGTCCGCCTCGGCCCCGTACTTCCTGACCAGGAGCTCGTCCTTCTGGTTGCGCAGATCCTCTATGCCGCCCTCCATCTCCGCCTCGATGGCCCTGAGGGCATCGAGGTCCAGTCTGGCGCGCTCCATCGCGGATGCGTTCTCCTCGATCGCGGCGCGATCGGCGGCGATGGCCTCCAGCACGGAGTCCAACTGCATCTGGAGTGACTCATTCTGCTTCCCGTATCCGACGATCTCGGTGTCGATGCCCCCGATCTGGAGACGGTGGTCCGATATCGACTCGCGCAGCCTGTACAGGGCGTCGCGGACGGCCTGGATCCTGTTCTGCAGTTCGACCGGTGCGATCTCCGCTATGCGGTCCTTTATGCGCGCCCTCTCCTCGGTGAGCTGCGCCATGCGCTCCGAGACCGTGCCGAACCTGGACCTGGCCTGCTCGAGCACCGCATCGGCCTCGACCATCCTCGTCCTGACGACGGCCATCTCCGCGGATGCGGACTGCCTGGCCTTCTCCAACTGGTCCATGCGGCCCCTGATCTGGGCCACCTGTTCCCTCTGGGCGATGCCGGACGAGGAGGCGCGCCTCATCTCGTCGTCGACAGCACGGATCTCGTCGCGGACGCCCCTGAGCTTGAACCTGACATCGTCAAGCGCCTCGGCCGCCCTCCTGAGCTTCTCCCCCAGTTCGGTCAGCCTGTCCTCTGATGCGGCACCGAACTTCAGCAGGTTCTGCTGGCTCAGGTTCCCTCCGACCATGGCACCGGAGGCCTCGATCAGCTCACCGGGCATGGTGACGATCCTGATCCCGCCCATGATGCGGCGTGCGGCATCCATGTCCCTGACGACCAGTGTGTCGCCCAGGACGTACCAGAACGCGTTGTAGTACCTCTGGTCGAAGTCTATGAGGTCTATCGCATAGCCCTCGGTTTCCTTGACGCTCATTATCGCCTTGGCACGGGGCTTGCCCCCCATCATCTTGCTGAGGGGGAGGAACGTCACGCGTCCGAGCTTCTCCTTCTTCAGGTACGCTATCGCATCCGCGGCGACCTGGTCGTCGTCCACGACCACCGCCTGCATCTTGCCCCCTGCCGCGACGGACAGGGCCGTCTCGAAGCCCTTATCGACCGATGCGAGCTCCTGTATCGTCCCGTGGATGCCGTGCATCTCGCCGCGGTTCCTGAGGGACAATATCGCCTCCACCGCGGCGCTGCCGCGGTTCATCCTGTCGGACACCTTCTTCTCCGCATGGAGGGAGTTGTACTCCGCGTCTATCCTGCGGTAGGCGGAGTCGAGCTCCGACTCCTGCTTCTCCAGCTCGGCCTCACGGCGCTTGGCGTCGAGGATCCTGGCCCCGTAGTCCTCCAGACTCGGTCCCGCCTCCCCCTTGAGCTGGTCCAGACTCCATTTGGAGTCCTTTATCTCGAAATCTATGTTCTGTATCCTCTCATCCAGGGCGCTGTGGCTGTTGTGCGCCTCGTCCGAGGCCACCTCCGCCTTGGCCAGCTCCCCCTGTGCGGTGCGGAGCTCGGTGGAGCAGGCCTCGAAATCGGCCTCCACCCTGTCGAGACGGTCCTGGAGCTCCCTCTGCTCACCACCGGTGCTGGAGATCTGCTCCGAGACCTCGCGCTCCTCGGCTTCCCTCGACACCTTCTCGGCCTCCTGCTCCTGCATGCGGACCATCAGCAGCTCCCTGCTCTGACGGAGCTCGACGACCTGGGCGTTGTTGGACGCCA
>JAZODL010000072.1:0-3791 GCA_045596945.1 Candidatus Methanomethylophilaceae archaeon
CCGGATGTCTCGGTCGGTGGGGGTTACGATGTGGAGGAGCGCATGGAGGAGGCAATGGACAAGGATGGTCTTGGCCACCTGTATTCGGAATGGTATGGGGGCAGGTGGAGGGGGTTGAGACACAAGAGGGGATTGCTCAAACCGTTCATACAGGATCCTGTTGGAACCTGCATGGTATGTTCCACGAGGCTCAGGACGATGCTGGACCGCGAGTGGGACATCGGGGATGTGAGGGTGTGCTCGGTGATACTAGCCCTGTCGTTCATGTATAGTCGCAAGCATCAGGACGGCAGTTGGTGGAACAGGTTCGTCGGTAGGATCGATTACGACAATCCGTTGGATTCGCTGACCCTGTCCCTGCTCGCCACATGCATGGTGGCCGAGAGGATCGGAGGAATCACGAGGGAGGATGCGGAACTGTTCGAGAGGATGTACCGGGTCGCATACGCCATCAACGTGGAGAACATGTACGCCTACAACAACTGGAAGTACTGGAAGGCCGAAGCATCGAGGACACATCCGACGCCGTTGCATCCGGGGATGGTGTTCAGGTGAGCGTCCGGAGCCGTGCACCGGCCCCTCGGTGGTACGGGGCCGCTGAGGTCGTGTCGCACATCCTGGGACCGGGTCCCGTCATAACGGTGACGGCGGTGGGCATGGGGTTGTCCGGGGACGTCACATCCCATTACCCCATGATCGTGTGCGTGGTCCTCCTGGGACTCATGCAGTTCGTCGCGGGATCGCAACGGTTCGTGGACGCACGGGACAACAGGGGTCGGATGAGAGGGTATCTGCTCATCGCGGTCTCATACGGATCGTGCACCGTCGCGATGCACCTGTGCGATCCGCATTCGCCGTTGATGTTCATGTCCTCGTGCATGCTGGTCGGTGCGATGGTCATGGGGATTGTCAACACGGCGACCAAGGTCAGTGTCCATTGCGGGAGCGTTTCGATCTGCGCATCCCTTTTGTCGGTGGTGGTATGGCCGTTCGGACTACTGTCCCTTCCCCTCGTTCCCTTGGTGGGGTGGAGCAGGGTCCACATGGGTAGACATACTGCCGGACAGGTTTTGATGGGTACCGTGGTCGGATTGGCCGTGCCTTTGGTGATGGCAACGATCATGTGCATCTGATCCCGAGTTCTCCCTCCACGAACTCCGCCACCCTGCTACCCTCCAGCCCGGTCTCCCCGTCCATGGGTTCGATGCACATCATCAGCAGCCCCGACACGATCCTCCCGTTGTAGGTCAGCTCGTACCTCCTGTACATGCGGCCCTCCTGGTTCAGCTCCGACCTCACGAGTCCCGCCTTCTCCAGCTTCTTCAGACGGTCGTCCACGATCCTCCAGTTCCTGGTCAGGTGCTCCAGGTCGGACGACTTCACCGGCCCGTGCCTCAGCATGTGTATCATTATCGGGATGGTGTGCTTGGTGCCGAGAATCTCAACGGTCCTCATGGTCATGCCGAATCATAACATGCATGTGATAAAAATCAATTTTCGGATACAAGGAAAGGTGTCTGAACATACAGTATATGCATGATGAAAGCGGATTGACATGTCCTTACGACACATCACTGCTTCATCAGGTCCACCATCGCCACGTTCTCCACGGCGATGTCCACGGGCGGGAGGAAGCAGCTGCGGAGCCCCAGGTTCTCCACCTTCCACTCCGTGACGTCCATGAGCGAGTCGTCCCTGACCATGCCTATATCCCCCAAGCGGGGGTCGTCCACGTCGAGGAGCACGGCCACGTACTCCGTCCTCCCCTCCTTCGGCCTCATCCTCGCCAGCGCCCTTCCGATCTGCCTCTCCCAGGCGCAGTACACGATGATCTCCGTCAGCAGCGTCTTCGACCTGTTGGTCCCGTTGGCGAACGCCCTCTCCGCATGCTCCACGGCGGACAGCACGTGCTCCCTGCCGGCGACCATGTCCGGATCCATGAGAACCACGTCCCCTCCCATGGAGGTGAAGTGGCCGACGATGGTGTCGAAGGGCGCGTCCCCGCGCATGCCGATGATCTGGAACCTCATGCGACCCCCATCGGCACCCGTTCCATTAACCTTTGCGGACGGAAGCGCACCCCGCGGACGGGCCACGGCCAACCTTTATGACGGAGTGCGCTCTTGTCCGTGGCAAGGAACGCGTGAGCAACATGAGCGACGAATGGGTAAGGGTCGCAGCACCTGCGACGACATCTAACATCGGAGCGGGCTTCGACATATTCGGACTTGCACTCAGGGAGCCCTACGACATCATCGAGGGAAGGAAGATCGAATCGGGGATCGTCATCTCGGAGGTCTCCGGACCCGGATCCGAGGGGATCCCCAAGGACCCCGAGAGCAACTCGGTGAGCATCGCCGCCGCCGAGGTCCTGAGGAGGTGCGAGGCCGACTTCGGGATCGAGATCAGGATAAAGAAGGGCATCAGACCCTGCAGCGGCATCGGTTCGTCCGGGGCGTCCGCGGCGGGAGGGGCGTACCTGGCCCACATCCTCTGCGGCGAGAAGCTCAGCCCCACCGAGGTCGTCCTCTGTGCGGCGCACGCGGAGAACGTCACGTCCGGCGGGTTCCACGCGGACAACGTGGCCCCCTGCGTGCTCGGCGGATTCACCATGATCAGGTCCTATGAGCCCTTCGAGGTCATCAAGATCACGCCCCCTGAGGAGCTCGGAGTCGTCGTGGCCATGCCCGACGTCATGGTCCCCACCAGGGAGTCCAGGGCCGTCCTCCCCCAGGAGGTCGCCGTCAAGGACCTGGTGTTCCACGTCGGAAACGCATCCTGCCTCGTCTACGCCATGATGACCGGCGACCTCGGTCTCATCGGCAGGTCGGTCAAGGATGCCGTCTTCGAGCCCGCCAGGGCGAAACTGGTCCCGTACCTCAGGGAGGCCGAGTCCGCGGCCATGTCCCACGGAGCGCTCGTGTCGTTCCTCGGAGGTTCCGGACCCTGCATCATCTCGTTCTACGACAAGACCTCCCACGACGGAACCGCCATCGCGGAGTCCATCAGGGCGCTCTACGCCGACCACGACATGAGTTGCGAGACCTGGATCACGGAATGCGGTTCCGGATGCAGGAGGATCTGATATGGCAGCACACAAGGTTATCTGCTGGGACTGCGGCGTCGAGGTCGACGACCCCTACGTCAACACCTGTCCCAGATGCGGCGGTCTCCTGACCGTCAGGATGGAGCTCGATAAAGTCAAGGAGATGAGGCCCGAGGACCTCCGCTCCGAACCCATCGGTGTCTGGAGGTACGCACCCTTCATGCCCGTGGACGCCTCGAAGAGGGTGTCCATCCAGGAGGGAGGGACCCCCCTGTACCCCACCAGGGCCCTCGGTGCCGAGATCGGCGTCGAGAACACCTACGTGAAGTTCGAGGGACTCAACCCCACCGGTTCCTTCAAGGACAGGGGCATGACCATGGGCGTGTCCCATGCCAACGAGCTCGGTGCCAAGGTCGTCGGATGCGCGTCCACCGGGAACACATCCGCATCCCTCGCCGCGTACGCGGCCAAGGCCGGCATGAAGTGCGCCGTGTTCCTGCCCTCCGGCAAGGTCGCCATGGGCAAGCTCGCACAGGCACTGTTCTTCGGTGCCAAGGTCCTGTCCGTCGACGGAAACTTCGACGACGCCCTCGCACTCGCCAGGCAGATGGCGGACGAGAGGAAGCTCTACCTGCTCAACTCCATCAACCCCTACCGCCCCGAGGGTCAGAAGTCCGTCCTCTTCGAGATCATGGACCAGCTGGACTACGAGGTCCCCGACAGGATCGTCCTGCCCGTGGGCAAC
>JAZODL010000073.1:0-1623 GCA_045596945.1 Candidatus Methanomethylophilaceae archaeon
CTCTTCGTCGGAGTCATCGGAGGAGTCACCGCATTCATCGCGGCGACCATGGCACTCAACAACATGAACATCAAGAAGGTCCTTGCATACTCCACCATCTCCCAGCTCGGATACATGATCCTGGCCCTCGGTGCAGGAGGATACCTCGTCGCACTCGGTATGGGGATGGAGGGAGCCGAGGGAGCAGCACTCATCACCGCCGGTTCCGCCGGAATGGTCGCAGGATGCTTCCACATGATGAACCACGCGTTCTTCAAGGCCCTGCTGTTCATGTGTTCCGGATCCGTCATCCACGCTGTCGGTACTGAGGACATGCGCGAGATGGGCGGTCTCGGAAAGCACATGAAGATCACATCCCTGACAATGCTCATCGGATCCCTGTCCATCGCCGGATTCCCCTTCTTCAGCGGATTCTGGTCCAAGGATCTCGTCCTCGAGATCGCAATGGAGGCAGGACACGACGGAACCGTCTGGTTCACCGTCATGTGGGTCCTCGCGATCATCACCGCATTCATGACCGCGTTCTACATGTTCCGCATGTGGTTCATGACGTTCATGGGTGAGGAGGGACACGCGACCCAGCACTGCCACGGAGAGTCCCCCAAGACAATGACCTTCCCCCTGATCGTGCTCGCCGTCCTCGCGTTCGGAAGCGGATTCCTTATCCTCTTCGGACTCGACGCGATGGTCTCCTTCACCGTCACGCCCGACGCGTTCGTCGTCGGAGGCGGAGAGGCAGGTGGATTCCACCACTTCGAGCACATCTTCACAAGCCCCTACACATACCTGACAATCGTGTTGGCACTGGTCGGTATCGGAATCGCATACCTCATGTACGCGAAGAAGACCATGAATCCCGGTGCGTTCAACAAGGACGGGGAGTCCTGGCTGTACAAGGCACTCACCAAGAGATGGTGGTTCCCCGACCTCTACAACCAGATCTCCTGGAAGCTCGGATACGGAGTCGCACGCGGAGTCAACTTCATCGACAGGCAGATCGTCGACGGTACCGTCAACGGTCTCTCCGGCGCAGTCGTCGGCGGTGGAGACGTCCTCAGCAAGGCCCAGAGCGGACACGTCCAGGACTACTCGTCCATCGTGCTCCTCGGAATCTCCGTCATCTCCGTGCTCTTCATCGTGATCGCAAAGGTTATGGGAGGAATCTGAGATGGATATACCGATACTTTCACTACTCATCGTCGTCCCCCTGATCGGAGCTATCGCTACCCTGTTCATGGGAGGAGAGAAACAGAAATACGCCAAGGTCGTCGCAGGAGTCTTCTCGGCGATCACGCTCGTGCTCGCACTCCTCGTGCTCTTCGCCGATGACATGGGAGCACTCGCAGAGAGCTACGCGTGGATCCAGACGTCCGCCATCGCGATCAGCTTCACGCTGGCCGTCGACGGACTCAGTGTCCTGATGGTCTTCCTGACCGCACTGCTGGTCCTGCTGGTCGTCATCTTCTCCGCAGAGGAGGAGGACAGGCCCAACTACTTCCACGCACTCCTGCTCGCGATGGAGGTCGGACTCATGGGAGTCTACATGGCAGCGGACTACTTCCTGTTCTACGTCATGTGGGAGGTCACCCTCATCCCCATGTACTTCATGATCTCCTGGTATGG
>JAZODL010000074.1:0-6383 GCA_045596945.1 Candidatus Methanomethylophilaceae archaeon
ACGACGAGGGCGTAGGAACCGTCCAACTCCCCCATGACGGCACGGATGGCCTTCACAGGGTCGTTGCACTGGTTCATGTACTTCGCGACAAGTTTGATGATGAGTTCGCCGTCGGATTCGGTGAGGAACGTGGAACCGCCCCTCATGCACTTCTCCTTCAGTTCGGCGAAGTTCGTGATCTCCCCGTCGTGGGCAACCGCCACGGGACCAAAATTCGTGGTGACCGTGATGGGTTGAGCATACGCTATGCTCTTGTTTCCAGCGGTGGCATATCTGACATGCCCGATACCGACGTGACCGAGGAGGCCCTTGACCTCCTCCTTCGGAAGAGCGACGGTGACCAGTCCATTACCCTTCACAGACTCGATGGTCTGACCGTTGAAGGTGGACAGCCCCGCGCTCTCCTGCCCGCGGTGCTGGATGATCATCAAGGCCGTGTGCATCGCTGATGCGACGTCGAAACCGGCACTTATACCTACGACCCCGCAACTGTGCTCCGGCCCAGACATGAACCGAACCTCAGTCACGGAGTTTGGCCCAGTTGTAGGACCTAATCTTTGCGGTCTTTCCGTATCCGCAAGATGCACAGACTCCCTTCCTCACGTGGTAGGAGCGCTTTCCGCATCTGCGGCAGGGGATGTGCGTCTTGTATTTGTTGTGCCTTCCCTGTGCAGGTGTTCCCTTTCCCATGATCAATCTCTCCTTATGGTGATATGTAAATTACATTGTCCCCGCGGACAATCGCCACGTTATGCTTCCTTACAAACTGACCCTCATGATACTCTTCGGCGTTGCGGAGCACCACGTTCATATGGGGATCGTACCCATCAAGGACGCCTCTGTACTCCCTTTTTCCCTTGAGTTCCACGATGACGTTCTTGTTCGCCGCCTGGCTGAGGACAGTTAAAGGTTTCATCATAAGTGGTACCTCAGACTCCATTATAGATGTACTATTTGAAGGTATCTGATTGGGATATCAGACAAAGGCCCCTATCGTGGGGGCATCCAGACGGTCCATGTCGTAGAATATCACAGCCTCGCGGACCGCGTCCTCGCCGCATCCGATGCCCATGAAATGGTCGAGCATGGACATCCTCCACAGGAGGTCCATGACGGTGACGGCCATGCATCCGTAGTAGGCGTTGGCCAGGTCGTCCTCGTACCCGTTCTGGTCCACCAGTGCGAACACACTTCCCATGAAGCTGTCCCTCCCGTTCAGAACCTTCACGTAGTCCGCGAGGACACGGACACCGGATGCGTCGGGGACCCTCAGCCTGATGTCGGCTGCATCGGCGAAGGCCCTGTGGTGGAGCTCGCCCTCGTCGTCCATGACCATCCACTCGATCTTGCCATCGACAGCCATGAACATGTTCCAGTTCCAACCGCTGTCGCAGTACACGGGCACGCTGAGGGGATCGTCGGAGGACATGGAGTCCATGGCCAGGTCGCGACCGGCCTCCTCCAGCGCATCCATGTCTAGGCGGGTCTCGGGCTGGAGCCCCTGGAGCGACATGACGGGTTCGATCTGCGAGAGGTCCATTATACGGCTCAGGTACGCCAGATCCGTGAACATGGAGATGTTCTCGGACACGCTCATACGGAGCATGGACGGATCCTGGTACACACCGGCCTCCCTGCAGTTGGAGTAGAACTCCCTGTAGACCGCCTTGGATTCCTCGAGGGCTGCCACGATCCTGCGGTCGGCGCGTGCGACGAGGTCCTTGGCCTCCGCCACGGCATCGCTGCCCGTACCGTACCACGCACCCCTGCATGAGAGGTCCAGCTCGATGCGGATCCTGTCACTGGCATAGAGGTGGAACGGGTACTGCCTGCAGTAGGCGGTCCTGTGGTCGTAGACGGCGCACCTCCTGTTCTGGAGGAACACGCACGACCCCCTGCCCTTCTTGAGTGCGAGTGCGAAGTACGGTATGGGGCCCTTGGACTTCACGAGGGCATCCGGATGGTTGTTCCTGAAGAACGCACGTTCCTCCGGAAGGACCTCCGGCTGGCAGAGGCAGCACATCCCGCACTCGGCGGGACACTCGATCTTCTTACCGGTCACCTCTGAATAATCTACCTCGTAATCAACCACAGATGTCAACTCCACTCCGCTCTCCGCAGAACTCTCTTCCATGGACCTGTACCTCTCCCCTGATTATTACTGTATCGGGGAACACGGCCTGCATGCCCTCGAACGGACTGTGACCGCACCTGCTGTGGAGGGAACGGACGTCGATGCGGGAGGAGCCGCGCATGTCGAAGACCGCGAAGTCGGCATCGTACCCGGCGGCTATGCGGCCCTTCCTGACACCGAACGCGTCGGACGGGGCCTGCGCACCCATGCGAACCGCCAACGACAACGGCACCACGTCCCTGCGGACGAGGTCCATCACGACGGGCATCGTGGTCTCGACACCTGGCATCCCGCCGGGAGCGGCATCGAACTCCTGGGCCTTCTCCTCCATGGTGTGGGGGGCATGGTCGGAACCGAACATGGTGATGTCCCCGGATACGAACCTGGAGAACAGCCTGTCCCGACAACCTATGTCGCGGATGGGAGGGTTCACCTTGAACACCTGGCCCGGACAGCGGTCGACATCGAACATCATGTGGTGGAGCGTGACCTCCGTCGTGAAACCGGCGGCGCGTGCGAGGTCCAGTCCCTCGGAGGTCGTTATGTGGCAGATGTTGATGTCACGTCCCGCGAAGTTGTCGGCCAGCCTGCGGATGGCATTCCATTCCGCCGCCGCTGGTCTGTTGCGGAGGTGGTCACGGGTGCAGGCCTCCGTCTCGTGTCCCATCATGGAATCGTCCTCGGCGTGCACGCTCATGCGCTTCCCGGTCGACAGAACATCTGTCACGGCGGGCACGAGTTCGGAATCGTCGTTGAGCAGGATGTTCCCGGTGGTGGAACCCATGAAGAGCTTGAAACCCGGGACCATCGGAGCCAGAAGACGTGCGTTCACACCCGGTGTGACCGCCGCGAACACCCCGTAGTCCACGTGGGACCTGCCCCTGATCCTGGACTTCTTCTCCATCACGGTGGCGACATCTGTTGCCGGGGGCTTGGTGTTGGGCATATCGAGCACACAGGTGACACCGGCATGGACAGCGGCGAGGGAACCGGTGGAGAAGTCCTCCTTGGAGGGCATCCCCGGATCGCGGAAATGGACATGGGGATCCATGAAACCGGGCAGGATGATCCTGCTGGAACCCATGTCGACCCTGCGTTCACCACCACGCAGGTCCTTCGCCACCGCGACGATGCGTCCTTCGCTGATACCAATCTCGGCGTACGTGAGCTCACCGTCCACGAACGCCCTACCCATCAGAACCGTATCCAGATCCATGTCCCTCACACCTCCACGGTGTCACCACGGGGCATGACCTCGCGGTATATCTTCCCCTCGAAGGTGTACAGCTCCGCACCGGACCATGACCATGCCGAAGGGGGCAGACCGGCCTTCATGGACAGATGCCCCAGATACTCGTCCGCATCCCAACCCTGTTCCAGGGGGACCTGTGGCAGCAGCAGGCCGCGACGACCCATGCATTCGAGGATCAGCCCATCGCGTCCGATGACGATCCCTCCCTGGATGTCCGCAGGACCGTCCGCCACCACTCTCCGTGGCACCGTCAGCACGGTGACCTCCACGGTGATGCCGTCGAGCTCCCCCGGGGACAGGTCCGCGAAACGCGGATCGTGGCAGGCGGCACGCGCGGCCCCGTCCACCGCCTCGGCCAGGGTCATGACCGGGTACGGGTACCCGATGCAACCCCTCAGACCCCCCGACGGATGGAGGTTCAGGGTGACGAAGACCCCGTGGGCCTCGGACATGATCGCGTTGTCGGGAACGGTCGGGACCGTCCCGCCGCACACCTCGTGGACCGCACACGCCCTGGCATATCCCACCAGATCGTGTGCCGTCCCGTCGTGACTCACTCGGTCACCTTGGCATCCGTCACGACGATCTCCTGTGGCCCGGCCCTGGCCTCCGGCTGGGGATCGACATCTATGTTGACCTTCCTGGCCTTCGCCTTGCGTGCGGCGCATTCGTCGTTGTTCTTGCATGCGCTCTGCTTCCAGTTCTGCTCCATACCGGATGCGGCATCCTTCATGAAGTCGGGCATCGGTGCCTTCTGCATCATCGCGGACAGCCCCATCATGAACTCCATGCCCATGGTCATGAAGTGCTTCTGCACCATGGGGTCCGTGAACATGCCGTAGGTGGTCCTGGCGAACTCCTCGGCCTTCTCCCTGGTGGCGTCCGCGGACTCCCTGACCTTCCCTGTGGTCTCGGACGCGAAGGCAACCGCATCATGCGTCAGATCCCTCCCCATGGATGCGGCATCCGTGACCGCGCCCTTCACCGCCTCCTTCTGGAGGGCCATCATCCTCTCAATGAGATCCCTGTTCTGTTTGACGAACCTCTGGAACTCCTCTTCATCGAAACCCGACATTTCAATCCCTCTTGAACCTGATAATAAGTTTCGAATCCTTGAACTCTGCCCCGGTAATCTCCGCGTCGATGAGGGTGTCCGGGAGCTGTATGTTGCGTTTCTGGCTTCCGACATGGATCATGATAGAGCCGGGATCGAGCCTGAACAGCTCCACGTCCCCGCCCTCCACGAACGGCATCATCATCTCCAGGTTGTCGATACCACCCTCATGCGTGAAACGCATCGGACTGCTCCTGGAGTGGATCAGGTACGGGTCGTCGTGCCCGTACACCTCGTCCGCCATGAGCCTGAGCTTGTCCATGCCCCTTAGTTCGGTGCGCATGGTCCTGCAGAACCTCATCTTCATCGGGTCGAAGGCACTGTGGATCATGCCCAGGTAGCCCTCCTGCTCCTCGAACTTGTCCCTGAAGTAGTCCCCGTCGCCCGCCTCCTTGGGAAGCACGCGGTTGACGATGAGGGTGTCCACGTTCTTGTTGTACAGGCACAGGTAGGTGTACGCACGCATGGTCTCCTTGATGACCATGCGTTCCGGGTTGAGGACGAGCCTCACGGTGGTGCGCTCCGGATCCTCCAGGATCCCCTTCACATCCTCCATGTTCCTCTTGATGTCCTCCACGCTCTCCATGACCTCGTTGGAGGGCAGGGGCATGTCCATGATCTTGCCCACCGTGGCACGGGCGACACCCAGGAGTTTCTTCACAACCCCGAAGCCGCGGTCGATGTACCAGTTGGTCACATCCGGGAAACTGAGGAGTCTCAGAGTCTCACCGGTTGGAGCGGTGTCCATGACGATCACATCGTACCTGTTCTCCCTGTTGAACTGGTTCACGTAGAACAGCGCCGAGATCATCTCCATACCCGGCAGGATGGCCATCTCCTCTGCGGAGATCTCCCCCATCCCCTGGGACAGCATGAACGCCGAGATGTAGTTCTGGATCTGGGACCAGCGGGTCCTCATCTCGTGGATGATATCGACCTCCAGGACGTCCAGGTTCTCGGAGACGTTCATGACCTCCGTGCCGAGTTCCATGTCCAGGGAGTCCCCGAGGGAGTGTGCTGAATCCGTGCTCATCAACAGGGTGCGGTAACCTAGTTCGGACAACCTGTACGCCGTGGCCGCGGAGGTCGATGTCTTCCCGACACCGCCCTTCCCCGTGAATATTATGAGCCTCATGAATCGACCCAGTAACTCGGGAGTATATAATCCAGCCAGGACGTTGTTCGACGGATATGTGAGAAAAGATATGGTGCCGGGAATGGGGTTCGAACCCATGACCTTCGGATTTCCCTGGAAGAGGTCTATATGACCAGAACCCTATGAGTCCGACGCTCCACCAGGCTGAGCCACCCCGGCCTTTGATAACCAGTGGATTAGCTAATGGTATATAGGCATTTCTATCCGAACGGATGTCAAAAACCTGCATACCGGAACGGAAACGATGAGAGAAGGGGTAAAGTGTTTGTGGTGGCCCCGGAACCGGGGCCTTTAGAATCACTCGGCGGCTTCCTCTGCAGGGGCCTCTGCGGGTGCCTCCTCGGCCGCGGGCTCCTCGGCGGGTGCCTCCGCTGCGGGTGCCTCCGCTGCGGGGAGGATGGACTCGGGCTCGCCCTCTCCCATCGCGAGGACCTCGGACTTGCGGATCTCGATCCTCTTGATGGGGATGACGATGCGGCATGCCCTTGCGAGCTCCTTTGCGAGGTCGCCGGAGACGACGTCCTTGACGATCTCGGAGAGGGTCCTCTCCTGTCCGATCTGGACGAGGGTCTCTGCGATGATCCTCCTCATACCGTCCTCCTGGGAGGACTGGATGCGCCTCTCGGCGATGGACATGGTCTTGATCCTGTAGGTGAATCCGTCCTTGGTGACGACATCGACGACGTGGTCGGTCTTTGTCTTTCTCCTGCGGGTGAGCCTCCTGACG
>JAZODL010000075.1:0-1655 GCA_045596945.1 Candidatus Methanomethylophilaceae archaeon
CCGTGTGCGGCGGGGAACTCAGATCCATCAACAACATGACCCTCTACGGCGACACGGTCGAGCTCAGGAGGAGATGCGATGTCTGCGGATACACTGCCAGCTCCGATGCCACCAAACCTGCCAGGTACATCATAACCAGGAGGGTTCGAATGGAGGAGCGGAGGGAGCTGCTCGTACGTGCCATGGCCCTCCTGGAGGAGGCGGCTGACCTCATGGACCAGGGGCTCCGCATGTCCGGGATGGAATCCCGCTCCGGCGGCGATTCGGAGACCATAAGGAGGATCGCCTCGGACCCCGCATACGGCGGGAGCCTGGCCAATCTGATCCGCGACCTGGACTACGGTTCCGTGGAGCAACCCTGCTGGACATGTGCCCTGGGTTCGGTGAAGTACCACTCCACGCTGACCAAGGATGACGACAGACCTGACAAAGGTATATGATGGTCCGGCCCGATGCGGAGCCGAGGGTCTCCGATGAAGATTTGGGAATTCACTAAGGTCGACAGCTCTTCGATAAAGGTTGACAACTGGATGTCCGAGACGATGGGAATCGTCGAGGGCGGTTGTGTGTACAGCACGCTTTTCAAACACCCCGAGCAGGGGCCCAAGGACTACGAGATTATCCTGTCCATGTTCCCCCAGGAGAACTACCGTACCCTCACGCACATCACGATGTACCTGGACGACGTCCCGGGATCCAGCGCACAGGCCGCGGAGTTCCTCGCCAACAAGGAGATCAACATCCTCAACTCGATCTCACTGAACGGGATCTCCGACACCGTGATCGTCTGGAAGCTCATGGCGGACATGAACTTCGCCGGAGAGGGGGAGCTCCTCCTGGAATCCTTCGAGAGCCTCAAGTCCAAGAACGATCCGTCCGTGTCCAAGATCAAGAGGATAGACTTCAAGCCCGCCGAGATCGGAAGGTTGTTCAAGGGAGCGTCCGCGGAAAGCGGGAAGATCGAGATCAGGCGCGGATATCCGACCACCATCGAGAACGGAAGCTTCGACATCTCGAAGGTCTACGGTGACATCCTCACCGACATCGAGGGCAAGAACGTCCTCATCACCATGGATGCGGATTCATGGATCATCTCACTCACACTCTTCAAGCCCGGCACCAGGCTGGTCAAGGTCGGAATGGAGATCCCCGACTGCCCTGGAGGAATCACGCAGGCCCTCGACGTCATCGCAGGATGGAACGTCAACCTGATCTCCGTCTTCAGCAAGGTCAAGGTGTGCTACGAGACGATGTACCTCGAACTCGTCATGGACATCGGCAAGAGCGACAAGTCCTTCGAGGAGATCCACGACAGTCTGCCCACAGCCATGGACAAGCTCAACGGTGTGTTCCAGCTCAGGGAATTCACCGAACTGAACTGATATCATGCGTCTCCCGAAGACCTCCCGCAGATGCGACCGTGTCATGGACGAGATCGTCCTGGGTCACGGCGACTACATGGCCGGAGGATCCTGCAGTGAACCGTTCCTCGACCTTGACGGTTGCAGGCACCGGAGACCGTTGGTCTTCGGGAACGTTTACAACCAACCGGACAACCCGCTCCTGGAATCCATGTTCTCCGGAAGGCATACCGACCCCGTCGAATGGGCGGTGATGTGGAAGGAGATCGGTGCCGACGGCGTCCAATACACCCT
>JAZODL010000076.1:0-2439 GCA_045596945.1 Candidatus Methanomethylophilaceae archaeon
CTGGACGAATCCGACGAGGAGAACTACCTCGCGGCGAACCTCCGCCAGGATGTGATCGAGGCCATGGCGAACGGCCTGACCGTGGACGAGGCGCGCAGGAGGAACTCCGTGCGCATCTTCGGATGCCCGCCCGGCGGCTACGGTCCCGGGGTCAACCACGCCATCGAGACCGGGGAGTGGAAGACGGTGGAGGACCTGGCGGACATCTACATCACCTGGGGCAGCTACGCGTACGGCCACGGGATCTCCGCGGAGAACATGAGGGAGGAGTTCGTCAGGAGGTTCTCCAAGGTCGGGGTCACCGTCAAGAACATGCCCGACAGGGAGATCGACCTGCTGGACATAGACGACGTCTACGGGTACCTCGGCGGCCTGAACTCCTTCATCAGGGCGTACGGCAACAAGGACGCCATCTCCGTCATGGGTGACGGCTCCAACCCCGACAAGGTCAAGCTGAGGGACACGAAGGACGAGCTGCAGTTCGTCTACAGGAGCAAGATCCTCAACCCCAAGTTCGTGGAGGGTCTGAAGCAGCACGGGTACAGGGGCGTGTCCGAGATCGCCAGCTTCACGGAGTTCACATTCGGATGGGACGCCACATCGGACATAGTCGACGACTGGGTGTACGAGAGGCTCGTCGAGAGATACCTCTTCGACGACGACACCAGGCAGTGGATGCAGGACGAAAACCCCCATGCCATGATGGACATGATGAACAGGCTCATGGAGGCCTACGAGAGGGGCATGTGGGACGCAAAGCCCGAGACCCTCGAGAGGATGAAGGAGATATACCTCGAACTCGAGGAGAGGATCGAGGAGGTGAACGACAGATGAGGTCCGACGGTCCGTTCCAGCTGGCCGTGTACGGCAAGGGAGGGATCGGGAAGTCGACCATATCCGCCAACATCTCCTTCGGCCTCGCATCCCGTGGTCTGGACGTCCTCCAGGTCGGCTGCGACCCGAAGCACGACTCCACCAGGCTGCTCCTGGGCGGGGAGACCCAGGACACCGTCCTGGACCTCATACGCTCCAGGGGGTCGGTCGGGTACGACGACATAGTCAGGACCGGTTCCAACGGCGTCCGCTGCGTGGAGGCCGGGGGACCCAGACCCGGGATAGGATGCGCCGGCAGGGGCGTCCTCACCACCTTCGAGACACTGGACGAGCTCCACGTCGGGGACGACGCCGACGTCAAGGTCTACGACGTCCTGGGGGACGTGGTGTGCGGCGGTTTCGCCGTCCCCATGAGGGAGAGGTACGCCGACGCGGTGATCATCGTCACCTCCGAGGAGTTCATGTCCGTGTACGCGGCCAACAACATCATGAGGGGGCTGCTGAACTTCGACACGGGAAGACCGAGACTGCTCGGACTGGTCCACAACTCCCGCGGCAACGGGGACGACGGGCTGGTCAGGCGGTTCTCCGAGGCCACCGGGGTCCCCATCATCGCCACCATCCCACGCTCGGACCTCTTCAGGGATGCCGAGTCCAGGGGGCGCACCCTCCTCGAGCTGCACCCCGGCTCCGGTCCCGCGGACGCGCTGTCGGCCGTGGTCGACAGCATCGTGTCCCTCATGGACGGGGGTTCCGGACTACACTACCCGTCACCGCTGGACGACGGGCAGCTCTCGGACCTCGTGTCCGGCGCCCCCATAAGGGAGGGGAGGGCGGTGGAGGTCCTGGAGCAGTGCCCCGGATGCCTCTTCGACGCGAAGAGGGTCGTCGGATCCTGCGCCACCCACGGCGCGATGGCCGTCCTCAACAGGATAAAGGACGTCGCCGTCATCGTCCACGGGCCCCGCAGCTGCGGTTTCATAATGTCCTATGCCCAGAACAGGGAGTACTTCAACGGGAGGAACGCCAGGGTGTACCCGACCACGCCGTTCAGCGGCAACGTGCACACCACCAACATGGACGACTCCGATTCCATATTCGGCGGTGCCGCCGTCCTGGAGGCGAAGATCAGGGAGCTGGTCGCCGAGGGTCACCCCGCCGTGGCCGTCGTCACATCGTGCGTGACGGGGATCATAGGGGACGACTCGAAGGAGGTCGTCCGCCGCCTCAACGCCGAGTTCCCGCAGTGCGACATCATGTACGTGGAATCGGACGGCAGCATCACAGGCAACAAGTTCGGAGGGTACAACCAGGTCACCGACGCCCTGATGGACATCGTGGACGCGGACGTGGAACCCGTCCCGGGGACCGTCAACCTCGTCTGCGACACCTTCAAGAAGTCCAACAGACCGGACTACCGCAACAGGATACACGACGCCCTGGGCGTGTTCTCCCTGAGGATCAACACCTCCATGGTCGACGTGTGCCGCTCCGAGGACATCCGCAACATGAGGCGCGGCATGTTCAACATCCGCCTCTACGACAACGAGGAGACCAACCACATCACCGGGTCCCTCGCCTCCAGGTTCGGGATGAGGACCCTGG
>JAZODL010000077.1:0-6560 GCA_045596945.1 Candidatus Methanomethylophilaceae archaeon
CCCAGGAGCATGAACAGGATGAACGACCTGGTGGACGGGTGCAGGGTCGAGGGGACGATGGAGTTCCACGGCAGGGACATCCGGTCCCCGGATGTTGATGTGAACGAACTCAGAACGAGGATCGGGATGATCTTCCAGAAACCCAACCCGTTCCCCATGTCGATCCGCGACAACATAACCTACGGTCCCCGCATACACGGGGTCACCGACAGGAGGGAGCTGGACGCGATAGTCGAGTCCTGCCTCCGCAAGGCCGCCCTGTACGACGAGGTGAGGGACAGGCTGGGGGAGTCGGCGCTGGGGCTGTCCGGGGGACAGCAGCAGAGGCTCTGCATCGCGAGGGCCCTGTCTGTCAACCCGGAGGTCATCCTCATGGACGAACCGACATCCGCACTCGACCCGATAGCCACGTCCAGGATAGAGGACCTGGCACTGGACCTGCGCAGGGAGTACACGGTCGCAATCGTCACGCACAACATGCAGCAGGCGTCCCGTATCAGCGACTACACCGGGTTCATGTACATGGGCAGGATGGTGGAGTTCGGCCCCACGGGGGAGCTCTTCAACAACCCCTCCGAGGAGATGACCGAGAGGTACCTCACCGGGAGGTTCGGGTGATACCGTGAGGAGGTTCATCGAGGACATGGAATCCCTGACCGCGGAGACCGTGCGGATGGGATCACTGGCGGCGGACATGATCGAGGACGCGGTGAGGTCGTTCGTCTCCGGGGACACGGATCTCGCCGAGAGGGTGGTGTCGGACTTCGACCGTGTCAACCGCTACGATTCGGAGATAGAGGCCGATGCGATCAGGGTGCTGACCCTGTACCAGCCCGTGTCGTCCGACCTCCGCAAGGTCGCGACGATCCTGAAGTGCATAACCTATCTGGAGAGGATAGCCAAGTACAGCAGGAACATAGCCGTGGCGACGATCTACCTCGCCGACAGGCAGGCGTACGAACCCGTGTCCCTTGTGGGGCCGATGGGGGAGACGGCATCCAGGATGGTCAGGATCGCCACCGACAACCTCAGGGACGGCAGTGTCGAGGGTTTCGACCGGATGATGGAGATGGACGACTACCTGGACTCCACCATGAGGACGGATCTCGAATCCATCATAGGGTTCATCAACACCCACGAGGGCAGTGCGGACGTGTGCATCTACTACATCTCGGTGCTGAAGTACCTGGAGCGCGTGGGCGACCATGCCTGCAAGATCGCCGAGAAGGTCACGTTCATGGTCACAGGCATGCGCACCACGGTGTGCTGAAACGGTTTACCGGTGGTCCGGGCGGTGCGCCCGGACCGTTATCCTCGGAGGGTCAGCTCTCGAAGACGTCCTTGGACCTGTAGATGGTGTAGGTCACGTACGCTCCGATCGCGACGGTCACCACGGCGTAGATGCCGTAGATGATCGTGAGGGCGGTCGCCAGGGCGCAGAGCACCATGCAGACGGTCCAGTTGGTCCTCCTGTTCATGAGGACGAAGGACGCCGTGGCGAGCACACCGGATGCGAGCATGGGTGCACCCATGATGTAGAACATGTCCTTGAGGAAGTCGTATCCGAAGGACTCGATCATCTCGACCTCCTCGGGGGTCATGTCCGCCAGGACCATGTCCCACATCTCTGGCGTCAGCATCATCCCGACGGCGACGAACAGGAGCCCGCCGACGATCGAGAGCACCCCGTAGAGCATGGTGGCCATGCCCATGGTCCTGAGACGGTCGTCGCTGGGGCTCACGGTGTTCGGGGACGCATGCGGGTTCCCCGTACCGTCGACGGCGTACCCGCATTCGGGACAGTAGACGGCGCCGTCCGGGAGACGGACGCCGCATCTCACGCAGAAAGAGTTCTCTCCCTCGCTCATGCCGATTCCATCGCGTCGGAGGATATTAACCCTGCGAACGGAGCCTCGTCCGAGACGTCACCTGTGACGCTCGCCGGTGTACTCGTCGTGCAGCTTCTCCATGTAAAGGCGCTCGAACCTCTCGGAGGCCTCCTTGAACGCACCCTTCCTGAGGAGGACCAGTTCCACGAAGAACCACACGACGACCACGGCGATCAGCACGGCGAAGATCCCCGGCGGGAATATGACCAGTCCGACGAGCCCTATGGCTATGATCGGGAAGTAGGTGTACATGGTGTAGATTATCAGCAGGAGGAAGATCACCAGCGCTATGGGCACGGGGCTCCTGTTGACCCTGCCGTTGTAGGACAGGAACCTGAACCTCGGGCAGATGAGCAGGAGCTGCAGGATCCCCGCCAGGGTCACGACGAACACCATGGCGGACCTGGCGCATATCTCGTTGGCACCGCTACCTCCCCAGGACATCTTGGCGATGAGCTCATCGCCGCCGGAGGCGTAGGAGGGCACGAGGGATGCCAGGTGGTCGAAGTCGATGACCAGCAGACCTGCATCGTAGCTGATCCAGGTGACCGCGTACACGATGAGGCCCGTTATGGATATCATCAGCGCGGACGGTATCGAGAAGCGCAGCACGTCCGGCAGCACCAGGTCCTTGTTCCTCTCGGGTTTCGAGAAGAACGTCATGAAGAACGCCATGATCGTGACGGACACGAACGCGTAGTAGGTGTTCTGGATGGGGATCATCGGCAGGTAGCCGACGAAGAGGTAGATGAACACGAACATGACGGCGAGTGCGAAGTTCCTGGTCAGGTAGAGCTTGAGGATGTCCCTCATCCCGGACACCGTCTTCCTGCCCTCCACTAGGGCCTTGGGCAGCGCGGAGAAGTTGTCGTCGAACAGGATCATGTCCGCCGCGCCCTTGGCCGCGCCGGATCCGCTGCCGAGGGCGACACCCACCTGGGCGGTCTTCAGGGACTTCACATCGTTGACACCGTCTCCGATCATGGCGACGTACCTGCCCTTGTCCTTCAGGATCTCTATGACCCTCTCCTTGTGGTCGGGCTTCATCCTGCCGAAGATGTTGGTGTTGAGGACCGCCTCCTCCAGCTCCTCGCCGGAGAGCGCGTCCAGTTCCGGACCGGATATGACCCTCCTCTCGCCGGGTATATCCGCGAGGGTGAACAGGGCGTCTACGGTGACGGGGTCGTCACCGGAGATGACCTTGATGTCCATGTCGTTCTCCAGGAACACCCCTATGGTCTCCCTGCAGTCGGGCCTGATCTCGTCGCGGATGGAGACCATCATGACGGGGGCCAGGTCGCGCACGACGGGCTCCCCGTCGACGTACAGGGGGCCGTCATCCGCCGTGAACAGGACCACGGTCCTGAGCCCCTTGGATGACTCCTCGTGTATCATGGAGCCTATGTCGATGTCGGTGGTGCAGTGGTCCCTGAGGACGCTCCAGGCACCGGTGTAGAGGCAGCGGCGGACACCGCCGTCGTCGATGCGGACGGCGCTGTACTTCCTGTCGGACGAGAACTGGATCTCCTCCACGAGCTCCGAGGGGGTCTCGCCGTACCTCTCCAGGATGACCTCCATGGTGCGGTTCCTGCTGCCGGACGCGGTGGCGAACAGCGATGCGGTGCGCTCGGCCTCGGCACCGTCGACGAAGTGGCGGGCGTCCTCGAACACCAGCCTGTTGGTGGTGATGGTTCCCGTCTTGTCCATGCAGACGGTGTCCACATGGCTGATGGACTCGACCGAGTTCGACCTCTGGAGCAGGACACCCGAGTCCGCCATCCTTACGGACGCGATCATGTACGTGAGCGAGATCAGGAGGAAGAGCGCCATCGGGACGACGTCCAGGCACAGCACGAAGACCTCCAGGGTCTCGGATATGCTCTGGCCCCTGATGAGCTCCAGGACGAGGGAGATCCCCATGAGGATCAGCGCCAGGAGCATCAGCACCTTGGTGACCGTGTTGGTCTCCATCTGCAGGGGGGTGTTCTTGTAGGTGAACCTCTTGGCGCTGCTGAGCATCTGGGACGCGAAGGAGTCCTGGCCGAAGGCCGTGACCCTGTAGTGCCCCTCGCCGGTGACGCAGAAGGATCCGGAGTAGACGGTGTCGCCGACGTTCTTGCGGACGGTGCTGGACTCCCCGGTGAGGAGCGCCTCGTCCATCTCCAGGGACCTGCATCCCTCCAGTACGCCGTCGACCAGCGCCTGGTCCCCCGGCCTGAGGACGATGAGGTCGTCCTTGACTATGCGCGCCTGGTCTATCTCGACCTCCTCCCCGTCGCGCAAGACGGTGACCTTGGGGCGCGTCAGCAGGGCGATCTTGTCCAGCCTGTGCTTGGCGCGCATCTCCTGGATAGTGGAGATGAGGATGTTGACCGCTATGATCCCGGTCGCGGAGACGGCGCTTATCGGTTCGTCCAGTATCAGGAGGAACGCCCCGATCGCGAAGAGGATCATGTTGAACGGCGTGATCGCGTTCTTGACGAATATGTCGGTGTAGGTGCGGCTCGTGCTCACCTCAGTGTCGTTGACGAGTCCCTGGGAGACCCTCTCCTTAACCTCATCCGACGTCAGACCGCGCATACCCCTACCCATTCTTCGTACTATTTATACTAAACCCCGATCAGCTTCGTCTGGACACATGCCGTTCCAGACGGTCGACCACATGGTCGATGGGCTCCGGATCGAACACCTCCGTCTCCCCGAGGGACACGTAGTCGATGTGGCAGGTCACCGGTTTCCCGTAGAATCCGGCGGCCGCATGGGCGTACACCGACAGTTGGAACCTGTACTCGGACTCGAACCTCCTGGAGACGTCCGTCTTGTAGTCGTGGACCTCCACGCGATCGGGGTACACGGCCATCAGGTCGATCCTGCCGCGTAGCGTGGTCTCCGTCCCGGGGACGGGGAGGCCGCAGTCGACCTCCAGCAGGAGCAGGTCGGCGTCGGACACTGAGTCGAGGACACGGGAGACCTCCTCCAGCTCCGGATACGCCCCCGTGTCGACGCGCATGCCGCGGCCCATCATGTAGGCGAGCCTGTGCACCTCCTCGCCGTACTCCTTGCCCTTGCCGCAGACCTCGTCCCCCTCGGGACCGGCGGACTCACCGGAGAAGTCCATCAGGTCGTGGACCCCCAGCCTCGTCCTGCGGGCCGGGTAGCCGGAGAGGTCGGGTGCGGGGACCGTGGTGCCTGCGGACTCGGATTCGGGCAGTTCCGCATCGGGGATGGCCGTGTACCTCCCCCCGCTCAGGCACTCCATGTAGTGGGACGGCCTGTCACCGGATATCACGGTCTCGTACTGGAAGGCCCTCGACATCGCCACGAACATCAGGCGCTTCTCCTCGTCGCGGTCGGTCCTCGGGACCAACCTGACCAGATCCGTCCTCCAGGACCTGCATATCTTCGCGTACCCGTCCATGCGCACCACCCTGTGGGTGCACCTGAGGCCCAGGAGGGCGTCGAAGCAGAACACGTCGGTGTCCCCCCTGTTGGACGGCATGGTGCCGCTGTCCATGAACGGGATGATCACCGCCGGGAACTCCAGGCCCTTGGACTTGTGCATGGTCATGATGCGGACCGCACCGCCGTCGACGGTGTTCTCCACGGGGTACACCGTACCGTTCTCGATGTCCCCCTCCATCATCCCGATGATGTCGGATATGGTCAGCAGCGAGCCGCGGTGGGCGGACGAGACAGTGGTGATGATGGCCTGGGTTATGTCGTTGTCCAGACCGTAGAAGGCGTAGAGGGACGTGAGCATCTCCGTCACCCTGCGCCTCTTGAGGTACAGGTTGCGGCGCTGCTCCACCAGGACCCCGGGGATGTCCCATCTCCCGCGCGTGGCCGCCCTGATGGCGGTCATGGGGATGTTCATGTCGGCCATGATCGGGACCACCCCCCAGGGGTCCCTCTCGTTGTTCACGTAGCGGAGCCATGCGAGGGCGAGCTTGCCCTCGCGCGAGGACATGATGTCCATGTCCGCCTGCAGGAACGCCGGGATCCCCGCGGAGGTCAGGGCCTCCATCACCGCCCTGCAGTGGTTGGTCTTCCTGCATATGACGGCGATGTCGCCGAAGCCCAGGGGGCGGGACCCCTCCCTGTGCACGGTGTACCTGCCGGATCCGACGTAGTCGCGGATGGCGGCCACCACCTGTGCGACCTCGTCCTCCTTGGAGTCGGCTAGGACGTAGCGGACCTCCGAGTGGATGCCGGTGTTGCCCTCCGCGGCGGATATGGCCACGACGGACCCGGAGACGGATTCGCGGTCGACCTCGGCGTCCTTGGTGTCCGGGAGGTACATGCACTCGAACGCCCCCTCTATGATGTCCGGAGCGGAGCGGTAGTTGGTGTCCAGGGGCAGCAGCACGGGTTCCCCTATCCTGAACGGGACCCTCTCGTCGTCCCCGTTGAGGAAGCCCCTAAGGGTCTCCGCCCTCTCGCGGAAGCGCACGATGTTCTCGATGGAGACGTACCTGAACCCGTAGATGCCCTGCTTCCAGTCGCCGACCACGCAGAGGTTGGGTTCGGACAGGATCATCAGGGCGATCATCATCTGGTTGGCGTTGGTGTCCTGGAACTCGTCGATCATCACGTAGCGGTACGAGTTCCGCCTCCTCACCTCGGGCCTGCTGTACAGCAGCGTGAACGCGAACAGCGCGTTCAGACCGAAGG
>JAZODL010000078.1:0-1642 GCA_045596945.1 Candidatus Methanomethylophilaceae archaeon
GGAACATGGAGATCTGGAACGGGTCTATGCACGAGGCGGAGAGGAACTCCCCGTCGTTGTCGATCTTCATGGAGCGGACGAATCTCCTGGACGAGGACGAGCACCACTTGGCCATCGCCTCGCCGACCTCCTGTATGTGGGATATGCGGTTCTCCCCGTTCTCCATCAGGATCTCCGTCCTGGCCTCGCCTATCGACACCGTCCTCTCGATGCAGGACGTGAGCTCCGCACGCGAAATACCGAACTTGGAAGTGAGGCGCTCCTCGATGAAGTCGTCGTCGAGCACGGTCTCCCTCTCGTTGAGCCCCAGCCTCTCGGTGGCGACAGCGCGTATGGCCGCCCTGAACTGCACCAGGAGGTCCTTCAGCTTGACATCCGTCAGTACGGACGGGTCCCTCAGGGTGGAGCACTCGTCGATGGCGTTGTCCACCATCGCCATGGTGATCCTGAAGCTCTCCTGGTCGCGGGCGGCGTCTATCAGGTTGTGCGCCTCGTCTATGATGAGGAGCAGCTTCTCGGGGCAGTCGGCCAGGTCCAGGTTGGTCATCAGGTTGGACCTGATGTCCTCGGACAGGATGTGGATGTACGGGGCGACGACCACGCCCATCCTCCTCATGAGGGCCTTCTTCGCCTCGTAGGGGCACACCCCCAGCTTCTCGCAGTACCTGTCCAGGTCCTCGGAGACAGGGAACGCGGACCTGCAGTGCGCCTCGATGTCGTCCAGCTCCGCCTTCACACGGTCGAAGTACCTGCATCCGCCGGCCAGCCCCTTGACGCTGCGGGAGCGCCTCTCCTCGCACATCATGGACAGGACGTTGGGCGGGAGGTTCTCGTAACCTTCCGTGCCACGGAACAGCGGACAGGACTTGTTGCGACCGGTGATGGCTATCCCGGAAACGGGCTTGATGTTGGATATCGCCCTGAGCTCCCTCATGACCTGGTCGCTCTGCGAGATGGTCCTGGTCAGGTACACGATCTTCTTACCTGTCCTCTCGGCGTGCTCAAGGGCCGCCGCGAGCGACGTTATGGTCTTCCCGGTGCCGGTACCCGACTCTATGACGATGTGCCTGCCCTCGTCCAGCGCCCTGCCGATGTCCGCGATGATGTCCAGCTGGCATCCGCGTGGCTTGTAGGGGAGGTACGGCGCCGTCGGATCGGACTCCGCCACGAGCGACGGTCCCTCCCTGCGGCGGGGAGCGGTGTCGGTGAGGCAGGACTGGGTGCTGACGGAGCAGCCGTCCATGCCGGTGCCGCAGACCCTGCAGCGCTGGGTGCCGGGTGGCATGAGGCTCTTGCATCTGGCACAGAAAAGACCCTGCATGGCCCGGCCTATGCGGACATGGCTTATAAGTTTGACAGGGAGGTGGTCGAAAGTGCCTCAGTTCCCCATTCCGTTGGGGACCTGGTCCCTGATGTACTCGCCGGCACCCCTGACACCCACGGTCATCGCCCTGACGAGGTGCCTCTCCGCATCGTCCATCCTGCCCAGCCTCATCAGGGCACCGGCCACGTTCTGGTGGAGTGTGACGAGGACGTCGGTGTCCTGCAGGGAGTGGCACTCCATGAGTCCCTCCAGGAGCGCGATGGCGGATTCGGTGTCGGCGATGTACATGTAAGTCGGATCGTAGCCATGTCGTTCTGT
>JAZODL010000079.1:0-9463 GCA_045596945.1 Candidatus Methanomethylophilaceae archaeon
ATCTCGGAGAGGGTCCTCTCCTGTCCGATCTGGACGAGGGTCTCTGCGATGATCCTCCTCATACCGTCCTCCTGCAAGGACTGTATGCGCCTCTCGGCGATGGACATGGTCTTGATCCTGTAGGTGAATCCGTCCTTGGTGACGACATCGACGACGTGGTCGGTCTTTGTCTTTCTCCTGCGGGTGAGCCTCCTGACGTAATCGCTGGTCAGATCGTGGCCGATGAATGCGGTCTTCGCATCGTATCCGTCGACGGAGACGACCTTGAACTTCAGCTTGATGTGCATCTTGGAGAAGTCGCCGGTGAGGTCCTGAACGGTGACCTCTGCGGTACGTCCGATGACGTACTCGGGGTCTGCGGAGGGGGTCTCTCCAATCTCGGCCTCGTTGAACATACGGGGTGCGTGGATCTTGTACCACTCCTTTGCCTTCCACTTGTCCTTGACCTTGCGGCCTGCTGCTGCCTTTGCTTTTCTTCCGGGTGCCATTTTTCACAGCTCCTTTTACTGGAGCTTAGGATTCGGTGGTCATATTAAAAGGTTCGCAATTCCGGTTTTTTCTAAACACCGTGAAAAAAACACATAGCCAGATAGTTTTTGATTATCATAAATAGGATAGATTTATCCTGAAAAAAATAGTACCACTATTATATTAATTTGACTCTAAAAAACTTCGAATCAAACACCGCCGGATCGGAGGTCGGATGACATCGGGGAGTGTCAGGATCCCCGGGGACGTAGCACGGACACGGCATCCGGGATGATGCGGAAAAGTGTGGATGGAGGGTTGGAGGGGTCGCCCCCTCCTGGATTTGGTGTTTCAGAGGTTCACTGGGGTGATGTGAGCGGAGAGACCGAGGTCCTTCGCGTCCATGCCCATTGCGAGACCGTAGAGCTGGGAGAGGTGGAGCACGGGGATGCTGTATCCGAGGTCTCCCTGGGTTCCGTCGAACTGAAGGTGACAGAAGGGACAGACATCGACGATGAACTGTGCTCCAGACTCCTTGATGTTCTCGAGGTTGGTCTGGGTGAACTTCTTTGCGACATCTCCGAATGCGGCCTTGAGTCCTCCTCCTGCTCCGCAGCAGAGGGTCTTCTGCTTCCTGGGCATGCTCTTGGCACCAGTGGCCTCGATGAGCTCATCGAGGATCTTGGGGTCCTCGGGGTCGTCCAGCTCCTTGATGTTGCTGGGCTTGAGGAAGTGGCATCCGTAGAATGCTGCGACCTGGTACTCGAGGGGGTTGGTGATCTTGGACTTGATCGCCTCGACTCCGACCTCCTTGTAGAGGACCTCTGCGAAGTGGTGGACCTTTGTGGTTCCCTTGTACTCCATTCCGATCTCGGCGAGAACTTTGTTGACCTCTGCGAGGAGCTCCGCGTCGTGTGCGAGCTCGTGGGCGGCGTCGAAGAGGGATCCGTAGCATCCGTTGCAGATTGTGACGATCTCGAGACCCTCCTTCTCGGCGAGTGCGAGGTTCCTGGCGGCTGCTGCGAGCCAGGTCTTCTTGCTGAATGCCCTGATGACTCCGGGTGCGGGGCAGCAGGATGCGTCTGTCAGATCAACGAGCTCGATGTCGAGCGCTTTGCAGACCTCTCTGGTGGACTTCTCGATTCCGGGGTACCTGAGGGGTGCGATGCAACCAAGGAAAAATGCGTACTTTGCCATTCTAATCACTCCACGATCTTGTCGAATCCGGTTGCCTTGAAGAGCTTCTCAAGGTCTGCCTTCGCAGCGTCGTTAGCAAGGACTGTGGGGGGAACCTCGGGGAGTCCGAGCTCTGCCCTGAGTGCAGTGATCTTGTCCTGGACGGGAACGGTGTGTCCGTATGCGACGAGGTTGGATGCGGTCTTCTTGTGAGCGGGGAACATGTGGCCCTCTGCGACGGCGATGTTCCTGAGGGAGATGACGATGTCGACGATGGGGACCTGGCGGGGGCATCTCTCGACACAGGTGTAGCAGGTGCTGCACTCCCAGAGCTCATCGGAGTTGATGATCTCCTCCTTCATTCCGAGCTGGGCCATCCTCATGAGTTTCCTGACCCTGTAGGAGGTCTGCCTTCCGGAGGGGCATCCTGCAGTGCAGGTACCGCACTGGAAGCACATCTTGACTTCCTCGCCACCGGCGGCGGCGATCTCCTTTGCGAATTCGGGGTTCGGCGTTACCATAGTAATCGGCCTTGTCACGCACTTGCCATATTTAATAGGGACCGTAGGGCACCGCAGGGTGTTACCCAATAGGATAATATCATTTCCCGCGATTCCTCACCGGTTCCTCTTCGTGACCGCGCGCATGACCTTCTCGACGTTGCGGTCCCTCCTGCGGTATATCGCGGTGATCGCGTGTCTCAGCATCTTCGGGTCGACGGCGCTCTTCAGACGCAGGTTCCTGCGCGTCAGCATGAACTCGTCTATGAAGAAGCTCTTGTTGGATCCGAGCAGCTCCGGCAGCGAGAACGTCTCGGAATCGATGGTGTACTGCCTGTCCTCGGAGTCTAAGAACATGAAGGCGACCCTCTGCGCCCCGTACTTGTAGCGTATGAACGTCGGACCGTTGTCCACGAAGACCATCCCCATGTACCCTATCTCCTCCATCTCGAACTCCTCGGCGTCGAAGAGGTACAGGGGGTCGTCGATGATGGCGAGGTCCGCGCGGTCCTCCCTCATCATCCTGATGTTGTACTCGTCGTTCGACACGACCAGGTTCGCCCCCGGGATCCTGACCGAGGAGATCACGGACATCATCAGGTCCTCCGTCACGGGACTGCAGCACACCGTGAACCCGCGCCCGGTGTCGCAGCGGTAGGCCATGGTGCGGGCCAGGTCCGCTATCTCCGTCCCCTCGGGGGTGAGCGTCGTGCCGGCGGGGGTGGCATGGACGACGGGTGCCCCTGCGGCGGACTCCACCGCCGCCAGGTACTTGTGGAGGACCGGCACGGATATGCCGAGTCTGCGCGCGGCCGCGGTCTGACTGCCCGTGTCCTGCACCGCGAGCAGGGCCTCCAGCTGACGGTTGGTCACCGTCTTGCCGTTGATGGTCTGGGAACTCTGGACGGTTATTTCCACGGCACTCCGACCGACCTACGCGTTGATAATACATCCCGTCGGACTGCGGGGTAAATAACCACCGACGCGCTACGGGGTGCGATGACAGACAACCATGGATGCAGGATCGCGGTTGTGGGCCTCGGTAGCCCCATTATGTGTGACGACGCAGTCGGACTCAGGATTTCGGAGAGGATAGAGTCGATGGGGCTGCCGGACGTGGACTGCTTCCAGGAGGCGATCGGCGGACTGGACATCCTCCCGGTCATCCACGGGTACGACTACGCCGTGATAGCCGATGCGATACAGACCTCCCAGTACGAACCGGGCACGGTGATGATCTTCAGGGAGGCGGACTTCGACAGCACGGTGACGGAGGCGTCCACGCACGATGTGAACCTCCCCACCGCCATGAAGATCGGCCGTCAGATGGATCCGGACATAATGCCCCGCGAGGTCATGTTCGTGGCGGTCGAGGTGGAGGACATCATGACCGTCACGGAGACCATGACCCCCGCGGTGGAGGCGTCCGTGGAGAGTGCCTGCAACGCGGTCCTCCACATCATATCGGGTTTCAGAGAGCGAACGCCGCCGGATCGTAGTTCCTGATCCTGCGGTTGCCCTTGCCCAGGACCACCGTGTTGAGGCGGTCGCCGCGGAGGATGTCCTCCGCCACACGCATGACGTCGTCCTCCGTGACGGCGTCGATCCTGGCCAGGCGCTCCTCGAGGGACTCCGTGCTCCCGTTGAGCATGTGGTTCACGCCGAGCCTGTATAGCCTGTGCTCCGTGGACTCCATGGACCTCACGTTCGCACCCTTGATGAGCCTCTTGGCACGCTCCAGCTCACCGTCCTCGAGGCCGTTCTCCAGAAGGCCCGCGAACACGCCCACGGTCGTCTCCATCGCCTCGATCACGTTGTCGTCCGTGCAGGACATGTAGGTGGTCATCGAACTGGCATCGCTGCACTGGGCAACTGTGGTGTAGACCGAGTACACGAGTGCCTTCTGCTCCCTCACGGCCTGGAACAGACGGGAGCTCGTCCCGGACCCGAGGACCGCGCTCAGCATCGACATGGCCATGCGGTCCGGGTGGGATGCCCCGTAGGAGGGGAATCCCATCGCCACGTGGCAGTGCTCCGCATCGCCCTTGACGAAACGGTACTCGGAGACGGGGGTCCCGGGGGCGGACCTGGGGTTCCTCTGACCTCCGGACATCCCGTCCAGGGTCTCCTCCGCCCACGCCACGGTCCCCTCGATGTCGGCGGACCCGGCGGCGTAGACGGCCAGGTTGGGGATCCTGTACTTCTCCTCGTAGTAACCCCTGAGGTCGGCCGCGGTCATGCCCCTCACGAGATCCTCGTCCCCGCCCTCGTCCTGGGACAGCTTGTGCCCCCTCCACAGGGTGGATTCGAAGAGGTCGTGGATATAGGTGTCGGGTTCGTTGCGGATCATGCTGAGCTCCTGGAGGACGATCTTCTTCTCGAGCTCGGTGCCCTTCTCGTTTATGAGCGGGTCGGCCACGATGTCCCCGACGAGTTCCCTCGCCACGTCAGCGGTCTCGCGGATCGTGATCCCGTAGAACGCGGTCATCTCCCTTCCGGTGAAGGCGTTCATCTCACCGCCGGCACCCTCCATCTCCTTGGCCATCTGGTACGAGTCCCTCGTCCCGGTCTCCCTGAAGACAGTGTGCTCCAAGAGGTGTGAGATCCCCAGAACGTCCTCGGTCTCGTCCCTGGAACCGGTGGCGACGGCGATCATGTATCCGACGCTCTGACTACCGGGAATCTGTTCAACAACTACCGGGATGCCCCCGGATGTCCTCGATACCGAGATGGTGTGACCGCTCATGCACCGACCGTAGATGGAAACCCCTTATTATCCTAATGGCGATAACCCGTGCATGAAGGTGAAGACTACGAAGTACACGGACCTGGAACTCGACAGGCCTGTCGCCGTCATAGGGTTCCCGACCGCTGGACTCGTCAGCTCCATCGCAGCGAACTTCTACATAACACAGCTCGAGATGACCCCCGTCGCGGGGATGTCTTCGGCGGACATGCCGCCGTACTGCCTCATCGGGAACGGGATGGCCCTCCCGCCGGTCAGGTTCTTCGGACGCAAGGGGACGGGCAAGACGGGACGCGACGTCGTCGTCTGCATGTCCGAGTACACCCCCAAGCCGGAGTGCTGCTACGATCTGGCACATGCCATCCTGGACTACCTCAGGGGCCTCGGGTGCGAGGAGGTCATCTGCCTCGAGGGGGTCCCCCGTTTCACGGACGAGGATGAGATGGTGGCCTTCGGGTCCGGTCCGAGGGCCAGGAGCCTCCTCAGGAAGACCAAGCTGAAGGTCATGGACAACGGGATGGTGCGCGGGATCACGGGCATCCTCCTGTACGACGGACCTTCCGCGGGCATGACCGTCCTATCGCTCATGTGCCCCGCCAACCAGGCGGTTCCCGACCCGGGATCGGCCATACTGTTCATGTCCCCGGTCAACAAGATTATCCCCGGCTTCAGGGTGGACACGAAACCGCTCCTGGCGGAGGCCGATGAGATCCAGAGGAGGATCGACGAGCAGGAGGCCCTCGACAGGGGATCCGAGGCCCAGTACTACGGCTAAACGTCGATAGTAATTAAAGGAACGTCGACATGGACGGGGCATGAACCTCGTCCCCTCCAAGTTCTTCATAACGCACAGCTCCGCAGTCAGCACCGTCTCGGACCTCAACGCGTTCGACAGGGCGCTGATCACCGCCGGGATCGGAGAGCAGAACCTGGTCTCCGTGTCGTCTGTCATCCCCGTCGGAGCCGAGTGCATAGACATCTGCGAGATGCCCATGGGTGCCGTCACCCACTGCGTCCTCGCGCAGATGAGGGGGTGCGAGGGCGAGACGATCTCCGCCGGGATCGCATACACCTACAGGAAGGACGGCAAGGGGGGATACGTCGCCGAGGGCCACATGCACGGATCCGCGAAATCCCTCAGGGAGATCCTGAAATGGAAGATGGACGAGATGTCCCGCATCCGCGGAGTGGAGTTCGAGGAAATCAACTTCGTCACCGAAGAGTTACAGATCCCCATGGACCACTACGGGTGCTGCATCGCCGCACTGGTCTTCACAGAGTACAGGTGATCGGTTGTACGGCCTCGCCCTATGCGGCGTCTGCAGACGTCCGCGCATCGCCGACAAATCCCAAGCGACATCCTCATGCCCGTACTGCGGCGCGAGGGAGAAGACCAAGAACCTGGTGTTCTACTTCGAATCCGCGGATCAGGAGATGGTCCGCGCCGCCCTCGATCGGGCGACCGGTTTCACGGCACCCGACACATCCGGGAAGAGGCAGAGGATCTCGGAAGCGGACCCGCACTCCACGATGGTGTACAGGTACGAGCACAGCCGCGACCTGGAGGAACGCATGGAGATACTCGCGGAGGGGTTGACCTCCATCAAGGGGACGTTCACCCTGGAGGATGTGCGCGAGGTCGATGGGAGGAACGCCGAGAAGCTGCTCGAAGCCATGCTGGACCGCTGCATCGTGGCGGAGGTGCGTCCCGGCGTGTACCGGGCCTGACGGACTCAACGCGGGATGTCGTCGCGCCTCTTGCCCTCCATCCTCAGCACATCCCTGACCACTCCGGGTAACCTGACGTACATGTTGTAGTAGAAGTAGGCGGCGGAGAGCACCAGGACCAATACCGCACAGGCGTAGTACACGATGTCCCCGACCTCGGATGCATCCGAGAACAGGACCGTGAGGATCATGTTGTAGGCGACGAGGGGGAGCAGCCCCTGGAGGAGGTACTCCGTGGGCCTGTTCCTCGCGATACCCTCCCCGACATTGGTTCCGCAGGCGCCCAGGATCATCGTGAGGGACACCGATATCGCCACGAGGACCAGCACGGACGCATCGAACGCGGATGACTGGGAGATGACGCTGGTCGTCGTGAAGCATATCCCCGTTGCGAGACCGCTCGACGTCCCCAGACCGAGGCCGTAGCCGTAGAACACCGAGTCGGACCTACCACGGAACCTCCTGAGGTTCATCACGAGCAGGAACGCCATCATCTGGATCACGGACAACAGCACCATGAGGATGATGTTGCTGGACAACCTCAGCATGGACATGGCGAAGAACTCGGCCGACCCCACGACCAGACCGACCATGAACAGTCCGAAGAACGTCGGATCGCTGAAGAAGGGTTGCTCCACGCGGGGGAAGGTGTACTTCCTCACGACCACGTACATTAGTGCGAGTGCGGGTCCTATTCCCAGGACCATCGCCAATCCGAAGAGGATATCCATGAACGGGGGATCGTCTGGGGCCTATTAATCCTTGCTAGGGACTTCCCGGGGGACCGACTCCATCAGCTTGTCGTAGTAGTGGACGACCATGCAGGACTGGATGCACCTCCCGCACGAGTTGCAGCGGTCGGGATCTACGCGCATCCCCCCGGAGATGCGTACGGCCTTCCTCGGGCACCTCTTGACGCATATGCCGCATTCCGTGCACATCTCCGCACGTATGAGCGCCTTCACCGCCTTCTCGAACACCTGTCTGGCGCCCTTCTGGTCCTGAGCCGTGACGGACACCTGTCCGCCTCCGAAGAGCTTCGCACGACCGACGGGCGTCCTCAGCAGTGCGATCTCGTAATCGGGGGAGTACTTCGCATCCCCGACGGTGCGTAGGGCATCCTCCACATAGGAGAAGTCCCTGTTCCTCTGCACGCTGACCACCGCCTCCATGGAGTATCCCCCGGCCGTACACGGGGACGCCCCCTTCAGGACATCCATGGACGGGCCGTGGACATCGCGGGGGACCATGCACAGATCCAACCCCTCGGACAGCTGCACCATCTTCGGCGGCAGGACCTTCCACCTCCAGAAGCCCATGTCCACGAACTCCGGTGGCAGTCCGCGGTCCACGGCGTAGCCGTGCAGGTGATCCTCCCAGCGGGCGTACAGGTCCGGATGCAGACGCCCCGTGTTGCGCCACTCGCTCGACAGGCACGACGGGCACAGGTAGCACCCGATCCTCTCGAAGTCACGGTCGTACAGGGGGTTGTACTCCAGCCCGTGGTACAGTATGTAGGCCCACACGTCCGCGGCGCACCACGACCTGATGGGGTTCAGGTTCACCTGGTTGGGTACGAACGGGTTCTTCGTCACGAATCCTATGCCGGAACGGGCGTAGGATTCGAGCCAGCGGTTCCCCTCCACCGTCACGGTCCCCTTCGGGAACCTGCGCGAGATCATGTCGGTCATCGGGCCGAGCTTGCACACCTTACAGCACCACCTGAAGTCCTTGGCGGGGGGACCGAACGTCCCGACGTTCTGCCAGAACGCATCGCCCGCCTCCGCCACATGCAGCCTGTGCCCGTGCGACTCGGCGAACCTGCGCACGTACTCCACCGTCTCGGGGAACTCCAGGCCCGTGTCTATGTACAGGAGGTCCGGGGAACCCACGGCCTCCCTCGCGAGCGCGTATGCGGCCAGGGAGTCCTTGCCCCCTGAGAAGGAGACCGTCACAGGAAGTCCCCCGGGGTTGGCCTCGTCCATGAAGCGCCTTATCTCGCGGACGGCGCGCCTGCCTATACGGCGGACATGGTCCCTGTTCGATCTGACGAATGCGTCCAGGTCCGAATCCGGCGAACGGGGGAGGTCCGACGGGGCGTTGAGGTCGCGTATCTTCACGGCACGCTCCACATTGCGGAGGTCCGTGCTATCCGCTAGGGCGATTCCGGGGCCGACCTTCTGACCCTTGCGGATGATCAGCGTGTCACCCGTGTGGAACTCGCCCCTGACATCGGCGATGTTCTCCCCCGGGATCGTCTTCCCCTTGAGGTGACCGGACATGCGGCCGAACATGATGGTGTTCTTCACGGCAACATCGGCGAAAAGGTCCGCACCTGGTTGCCTGATCTCCAGGACCATGCGGTCCGACCTCATGTCGAAGCGCACGATCCCCAGGACGGCACCGTGTGCGACGATCTCGTCCGTACGGTCCTCCCCCGCGACCTTGTTGAGGAACAGCGCCTTGCCGTCCAGGGGGGCGGATGTGCCGAAGGCCTCCCTGAAGAGTCCGGTGATCATTCCGATGCTGTCGCCCATGCACGGCCTTATGTCGCCGGGGCTGTTGATCTCGAACTCCCTGCCCGGTGAACCGCATTCCGAACACGATTCACCCAGCAGCAGCGTCCCGCATGTGTCGCACCACCTGCGGATCTCCTTCCCATGAGCGATGTTCCTCTGAACCATTGGATCATCCGCACCAACGGACTCCATCTTTATAATCCATGAGCATCTAACAAAGGGCATGGATCGTTTCGACGATGGATTGACCCGGGTGAACACCGGGTACGGGAGACCGAGGTTCAGCAGACTGGAGTTGCGCGACATCCTGATCTCCGTCGCTGTGC
>JAZODL010000080.1:0-1767 GCA_045596945.1 Candidatus Methanomethylophilaceae archaeon
CTCATATTCGGACGCATACGCAGGATAATCTACGAGTCGATGGTCTTCTCCGCCTACAAGCAATCCAAACTCTACAACCATATCCACACCGTCGAGAACGCGCAGGCGATCAGGGATGCGCTCCCGTCCATGGGGCTCGTCGGGTTCATAGGTCTCGGAGCCGTCCTCCCGAGGAGGGACGACGACCTCGCACCGAAGGTGGATGCAACGCCGTTCTCCTGCGACGAATCCCTCGTCGTGACCGTGGAGGTCCCCAACGGGGACCCTGTCAGGGGTATGGGTGTGAGGTGCGGTTTCACCGCGCTGACCGGTCCGAGCAGGAACGGGAAGTCCAGTGTCGCCGATGCCCTCTTCGCAGGAATCCACAACCACATCCCCGGGGATGGGAGGGAGTACGTGGTGTCGGTGCCGACGGCCTCGTACATCATAGGGGAGGGGGGACGTCCCGCCTGTTCGGTGGACATCTCGATGTTCGTCGGTTCCACACCCGAGTTCCAGGACACGTCCCGTGCCCTGGGTCCGGTGGTGTCCTCGCCCATGTCCGAGCTGGTCTCCGTATCCGAGGCGGTGGAGATGGGTTGCAGCCTCCTGATCCTCGATGAGGAGTTCTCCAACCCGTGTGTCCTCAGAAAGGGCTTCCTCGCTGTGGACGATGCGATAACGTCCATCTCCGAGCTGGGTTCCGCGATGGCCGCCGAAGGCGTGTCCGTGGTGATGGTGACCGGTGACGAGTCCGCCATAAGGTCGGCGGATCACGTGGTGTCCGTCAGGGGGTTCTCCGCATCCGGAGTCGAAGTGGACCGCGTGTCCCATGGGGGGACGTTCACGAGGCCCGTGGACAGGTACCCCGTCTCCAAGGGCATCGTCTACGAGAAGGGCCGTAGGGACGTCAGTGTGGCCGCCGCATCCATACGCTGTGTGGAGATAGGCGAGTACAAGGTGGATGTCCCGGTGGCCGGATTGTTCGACATGTCCCAGACGCGCACGTTGGCCGATGCGCTGGTGGTGGCCCGTGAGATGATGGATGGTTCCAAGTCGATGATGGAGGTGTGCACCCTGGCCGTGGAGTCGGTCATGGAGGATGACCGTTCGGTGGAGAACGGCAACGGCATGCACCATGCGTACGTCAGACCAATGGATGTGGCTGCGGTGCTGAACAGGCACCCCCAGATGCTCGCCATCCAGAAGAGGTGAGGTTCACCTCCTGTTGTTGCCGTAGCAGTCCTGCCAGTGGTCGAAGACCTTGTCCGCGTAGTTGTTGATGTGGACCTGGTCCTGCTTGTTGTCGGGGACGATGAACCCCCTTATGGGGAACTCGGAGTCGCAGTAGGGGCACCTGACGTTGGGGCAGTTCTGACTGGCCTTCGGGCATGCCTTGCATGCGACCGCCCTGGACTGGAAGAGACTGAACTCGTGACCGCATGTGGGACAGAGGAACCTACGTGCCGCCACCTTGAGGTCGGGGTTGATCCCGGCGGCTCTCTCCTCGGGCGTGATCCACATGGGCGCGCGCGGGGACACGGGTTTACTGTACAGTGGCTGATCATCATAGGATGCCATGCTCACAACCCCTTCGAGGCCTTGACAACGGCCCTGAGCTTCTCATCGTCGCTGCACTGCTCTATGAACGTCCCGGTCACTATGATGTCCGCACCGGCCAACCTGGCGGCCTCGGCAGCCTCGGGGGTCCTGATTCCACCTCCCACTATCAGTGGGATGCCTATGGCCTTCTTGACCGCGGAGATCATCTCGACGGGGACGGGTCTG
>JAZODL010000081.1:0-6964 GCA_045596945.1 Candidatus Methanomethylophilaceae archaeon
CGACGGCAAGCTGCCGAAGGACGAGAACGAGGCGATAAGGTACTACGTCAAGGCCGCGGTGAACGGGTTCCTCCCGGCGCTGTACTACCTGAGCAAGTACTTCGACCACCCCGAGGTCTACGTCCGCCGCAGCAGGACGAGGTGACGACATGTCTTTCGAGAGCGTTATGAGGGCTGCGCGCGAGGGGGATCCCGACGCGCAGGTCGCGATGGGCTACCTGTTCTACAAGGGCGATGGCGTCGTCCAGGACAGGAGGGAGGCCGCACTGTGGTTCCAACGTGCCGCCGATCAGGGCAACGCCGAGGCGATGTGCAACCTGGGCCACATGTGCGCCCACGGCACAGGGATGGAGATGGACCTGGAGAGGGCGATGGAGCTCTACAGGAGGTCCGCGGACCTCGGGTACGCCAGGGCGATGTTCAACCTGGGGTTCATGTACTCGGATGTCGAGGGCGTCGAACAGGACTGGTCCCAGGCCCTTCACTGGTACGGGAGGGCCGCCGAGGCGGGCAACCTCATGGCGTACTACAGGGTCGGTGTCATCCACGAGGAGGGCAGGGGCGTCCCGGTGGACACGGACCTCGCACGGGAGATATACGCAACATGCCTTGCGGAGGGCTACGCCAGGGCCGGCTACAGGCTCGGCATGATGCACCTCGAGGGCAGGGGCGTCCCCGCCGACGCCGACAGGGCGGCGGGTTTCATGATAAAGGCCGCGGACCTCGGATCCGAGGACGCGATGTGCGTCCTGGGGAGGATGTCCCTCTCCGGCGAGGGGATGGTCCGCAGCGAGAAGAACGCCAGGAAGTGGCTCATGAAGGCGGCCGCACGCGGCAGTGCGGAGGCCTCTGGGATCCTGGCATCGATGGGCAGGTGATCTCACATGAGGATGAACGGATACCAGCTGGAGACCGTGGTGAAACTGGTCTCCGGTATCAAGGGGCGCAGTCCCTTCTACGCCGAGAAGTACAGGGACGTGGACACCGACGCGGTGCTCACGCAGGAGGATTTCGAGAGGCTCCCCTTCACCGACAAGGGCGACCTCCGCTCGGCCTACCCGCTGGGGTTGGCCGCGGTCCCGGAGAGGGACATAGTCAGGATACACTCGTCCTCCGGAACCACGGGGACCCCGGTGGTGATCCCCTACACCAGGAGGGACGTGGAGGACTGGTCTGTGATGTTCGAGCGCTGCTACAGGATGGCCGGGATAACCGAGGAGGACCGCATACAGATCACCCCGGGATACGGGCTCTGGACCGCCGGGATCGGTTTCCAGGCGGGTTGCGAGAGGCTCGGCGCCATGGCGGTGCCGATGGGTCCCGGGAACACGGACAAGCAGATCCGCATGATGCAGGACATGGGCTCCACCGTGCTCTGCGCCACGTCGTCGTACGCACTGCTCCTGTCCGAGGAGATCGGCAGGCGCGGCATCAGGGACACGATAAGGCTGAGGAAGGGCATCATCGGCTCCGAGCGCTGGGGGGAGAAGATGCGCAACAGGATCGCCGAGGACCTGGGCGTCGACTTCTACGACATATACGGCCTCACGGAGATCTACGGTCCCGGGATAGGCATAAGCTGCGACTACCGCAACGGGATCCACATGTGGGACGATTACCTCTACTTCGAGATCATCGACCCGGTGACCGGGGAGGTGCTCCCCGACGGGGAGGTGGGCGAGCTGGTGATAACGACGCTCCGCAAGGAGGGGGCGCCGCTGATCAGGTACAGGACCCACGACCTCACCAGGATCATCCCGGGCGAGTGCCCCTGCGGGTCAAGGTTCCCACGCATAGACATCATCGTCGGACGCACGGACGACATGGTGAAGGTGAAGGGGGTCAACATGTTCCCCGCGCAGTTCGACGAGGTGCTGTCCTCGATGGACCTCGCGTCCGGTGAGTACCAGGTGATGATCGACCACCTCAACGGCAGGGACACGGTCACGGTGTTCTTCGAGACCGCGGTGCCGGAGGCGGACCGCGGACCCGTGGAGGACGATCTGGTCTCCAGGATGAAGTCCAAGGTCGGCGTCACCGTGGTGGCCAAGGCCGTGGACGAGGGACACCTGCCACGCAGCGAGAAGAAGACCAACCGCATATTCGACAACCGCTACTGATACCATGCGCGAACTCGATGTCATCACGGTCGCCCTGGCCGATGCCGCCGTCCACGTGATGGGCGGGGACAGGTCCGCGGAGTCCAAGGAGACGGAGGCGGGGGTGTACGACGTGGTCACGGAACCGGACCTCCTGGCGGAGCGGACGATCCTGGACAGGCTCCGCTCGGAGTTCCCCGGGGACACCGTCATATCGGAGGAGACCAACCCGGACGTCCGCATGTCCGGTAGGACGTGGGCGGTCGATCCCATAGACGGGACGATGAACTACTCCCGCGGTATACCGCTCTTCGGGATGCAGGCTGTGTTCACGGAGGACGGGGTTCCCTGCGCGTCCGCGATACACGTGCCGGTCCACGGGGAGATGTTCACGGCATCGGCGGACGGCGCGTTCCTCAACGGGGCACCGATCCGCACGGCGGGGCCCCGCCCGCTCAGGGAGTGCATACTCTCCACCGGCGACTTCAGCAGGAGGTCGCAGGCGTACAGGGAGGCGCAGGCGGTGCTGATGCACGACTGCTACGGCGACATCGCCAGGTTCAAGGTCCTCGGTGCCGCCTGCCTCGACTTCGCCTACCTGGCGAGCGGGAGGACGGACATCCACGTGAGGTTCGTCAACAGGGTGTGGGACTTCCTGCCCGGCATGTACCTGGCCGAGATGGCCGGCGCGGTCTACGACAGGGGGCTCATGGACAGGTACGGCCTGCTGGTGATGTGCTCCTGCGAAGAGGTCCTGGAGGAGGCGGTCGGCACCATCGTGCCGAGGATACTCCCCTGTCTGGAATGATCCGGTAAAACGATGTTCCCATGGGTGGGGTCGGGACCGCGGAGGCGACCCGCGGACCCGTCTCACCTCTTGTTTCCACCTATCATGACGAGGTAGGCGAGGAGGGCCTCGAGCTGGATCCTCTCGTTGCTGCCCTCGACGATCCTGAACTCGATCTCGCCGGTCTTGTCCATGAGCCTCACCTTCTCGGAGTCGGTGATGGCGAGGTCGAAGATGGCGGAGTGGATCTGCCTTATGATGTCCTGTCCGGAGAGTCCGAACGTGATCATGGTCTCGTCGAGCATGTCCCTGGACTTTACGAAGTTCCCGGAGAGCGCGGTCTCCAGCATGGACCTGACCGCCTCGGGGTTGGCCATTCCGGTGGTCTGGTAGATGAGGTCGAGGTCGATGGTCCTGCCGAGGGACGCGGCGACCTGCAGGGAGTTGACGGCGCGCCTCATGTCGCCCCTGGCGACGTGCACGAGTCCGCTCATGGCCTCGTCGTCGATGTCCACGCCCTCCTCGGTGACGATCCTCTGGAGGAACTCCCTGACGTCGTCGGTCGTGAGGGGCTTGAACCTGAACACCGCGCATCTGGACTGGATGGGGTCGATGATCTTGGAGGAGTAGTTGCAGGAGAGGATGAAGCGGCAGATGCCGGCGTACTTCTCCATGGTCCTCCTGAGTGCGGCCTGTGCATCGGACGTCAGTGCGTCCGCCTCGTCCATGAATATGATCTTGAACTCGGCGCCGCCGAGCGGGGATGTCCTGGCGAACTCCTTGATCTTGCCACGGACCACGTCGATACCCCTCTCGTCGGAGGCGTTGAGCTCGATGAAGTTTCCCTTCCACTCGTCCCCGAACATGCCCTTGGCGAGGGCGAGGGAGCAGGTGGTCTTCCCGGTGCCCGCGGGTCCGGTGAGGAGGAGGTGCGGCATGTTCCTCGATGACACGTATGCCTTCAACCTCTCGGTGACGTGCTTCTGTCCTACGACATCGTCGAGTGTTCTCGGCCTGTACTTCTCCGTCCAGATCTCGTTCATGGTGACCGTCCCGGGGAATGGTCAGGACTCATAAAACCTTGTTGCAGGGGCCCGCCCGGGACGTGCCGGACGGGGTGGGCCGGAGGGTCCCGGCGCTCACCTCTGTATCCCCTGGAACAGCTCGTCCAGGATCCTCAGCGCACCCCTGCCGCCGAGCACCGACCTGTCCACGAACACCATCCTGTGCTCCGTGGGTATCCACATGTCCAGTCCGACCGAGCAGGTGCCGCGCTTCTCGAGGAGCATCGCGGAGTAGCCGTCGGTGAACGCGACGTCCACACGGGTGCGGGACGCGTCGCGGTCCGCGGCCTCTGGGCAGCCGACCGATTCCAGGAAGGAGGCGATCCTCCCCCGGGTGGCGTCGTCCCACCACGGCTTCACGTCCACGGCCTCCGGGAACATCCCCAGGTAGGAGTGCAACCACTCCATCAGCGGCGCCACCGCCGTGGTGTCGAGGTCCACGGAGTACGTGGAGCAGCGCGCCCTCGTACCATCGTGCATGCCGCTCAGCAGGACATGGGAGCTGCGGCGCTCCATGTCCGAGAGTATCTCCAGGGCGGGTGCCGGATCCACACCGGCGGCTTCGGCCAGGGTGCGGATCCACGACCCCGTGGACCGGAATCCGATCGGGACCTCCGGGACCACGCAGCGGGACCCGAGGCGCCTGTAGGCCCCCATCGTCGCTGTGCAGTACTCGGGGAGGACCGACACCGTGATTCCGGCACGGGACGATCCGCGCAGCTCGCCCACGGTGCATCCGGCACCGACGAACGCCCCGACGGTGAGGCCCATGGCCTCCACGTAGGAACGCAGCTCGCCCACGGTGCTCTCCCAGCCCTCCAGGGTCACTGGCAGTCCGACGATGTTCACCACATCGGGTTCCGTCTCCCCGCGGGCGCACACCGCGCCCACCATCGACGCGATCGTCGTGTCGTAGCCCACATGGGGTCTCTCGGACATCAGGTTGTTCTCGGCGACCACGAAGGCACCGCCGTAACCCGACCTGTAGACCGCACCGTTGAGGTCGTCGCCGATCAGGGACGTCCCGGGGGACTGGACCACCACCACGAGCTCCGCATCGATCCCGGACACCAGGTCCTGGACCTTGTAGTCCGCACCGTTCACGTAGTCCTCCTCGTCGATGTACGTGCACGGGACCCTCGGGTGGTCGAAGTAGAAGGGTCCCTCGCGGATGGCGTAGTCGCGGAGGACCGTCCTGGCGGAAAGGCGCGACGAATGGGTCCTGCATCCACCGGGACCGTGGATGACCGCCCTGCTGCCCATGACACTCTCCGCCGCGATGACGGAGGCCAGGAAACCGTCCATGGTCTCCTTGTGCATCAGGGACACCTCCATCCCTCGGCGACGGGCGCCCTGAACATCCTGCTCAGCCTCTCCGCGTAGTCCATGATGCCGGCGAGTCCGGGATGGGGTTCCCCTATCATGCTGCACCTGTACCCGATGTGCAGGTCCGATTGGCTGTCGGACAGGACCAGGTCGGGTTGGAGTTCCCTGCAGTCGGATTCCACCATGTCGGAGATGTACCCCTCCTTCGACATGCTCAGCTCGGTTCCCATGATCCACCTGTTGTACGTGGTCTCCCTGGTCCTGACGACCTCGACACCGAGGTCGTCCAGCAGCTCGAACAGCCACCTGTACCTGCCGGATGGTCTGGTCACGACCACGACCCTCCTGCCCCTCGTGTGCGGTGTCAGGCGGGATATCCCCGCCTCGTACCGGGAGCGCACCTCGGCCTTGGCCGCGGAGGTGTCGCGACCGGTTATCTCCGAGACCTCGTCGAACCAGCGGTCCATCGCACCCATTCCGCGTGGGAGCGCCTCCCTCATGTGGACGGATCCCGTCCTCTCGCAGATGAGGTCGCAGTTCCTGTTGAAGACCATGTTGTCCATGGAACGGACCGAGACACCGGCGCGCCCCATCCTGCGCACGTCCTCGAGACGGCACTTGCCGGGATAGACGGTGTTGATCCTGAACCCGGCCATGGACAGCAGTTCCTCGACGGAGGCGTCCATGTGGGCGTGGAACTCCCTGCCCACACGGTAGTCCCCGAGTACGTTGACGAGGCCCATATCCTTCTCGACACAGGGTTCGACCAGCTCCATGACCTTCCCTATCGCCATCTCCCTGCCGTGGACGACGCCGCCGGCGGCGATGCCGTCGACCGGGACGGGGATGACCCTCATCCCGGTCTCGGCGGACATCCTGGAGCAGCAGTCCTCGATGTCGTCCCCTATGATCCCGGGGACGCACATGGACACGACGAACACCACCCCGTCCCCCATCTCCGCCCTGCGGCGGATGGCATCCTCCAGTCTGGGGATGCCCCCGAAGACGGATGCGGAGTCGTCCAGATCGGTGCAGGTGACGTGGTCCCAGATGGAGTCACCGTCGTCGTGCAGGTCCCTGTGGACGGTGACGATGTCCGAGTTGCAGCACATCATGTACGCGCAGCTCGACGGTCCGTGGACTATGGTGTGGGTGCCGCGGATGCGTGCGGTGTAGGAGACCGCACCCGCTCCGGCGCAGGATTTCAGGGACCTGCGGTCGTCCACCGGGTTTCGGACCCTGGTGTACCCGCAGTCGCATCCCCTGTCGAGGGGCACGCCCTTGGCGACACAGTCCATCGAGTCGTCATCCAGCGGCCGTGGGCGGTGGAGCTCCGCCGTGCCGTCGCGGATGCCCTCGATGAGGTCCGTTATGCGCTCTATGGAACCGGCGGGTCCGGAACCGGGGAACGCCTCGGACACCGTCCTCCCCATGGACTCCGCCTGCATGAACAGGGGGTCCCTCTCGACCACGGAGACGATGGGGAGTCCGACACCGTCGGCGAAGTTGCGGACGTACCCCTCCTCGCCCTCCATCCCCCTGCGGTTCAGGATTATCCCTCCGACCCGGGGTTTCCCGTTGTCGTAGTTCTGGATACCCTTGAGGATGTTGTTCGCCGCGTAGAGCGACATGAACTCGCCGGAGGTCACGATGAACACGACGTCGGCGTAGTCGTGTCTCAGCGGTAC
>JAZODL010000082.1:0-2047 GCA_045596945.1 Candidatus Methanomethylophilaceae archaeon
GGGTCCCCGGGAGGTGCCCCTGCGGACGCGCCGAGCCGAGGTTCGAGCTCATGGGGCGCCACGGCGACGTGGTGCGCGCCGGTGGGACGTTCTTCAACTTCCACCGCATCGCGGCGTTGCTCTCCGACGGGTTCGGGTACAGGGGCTCCATGCAGATCGTGATGGACGGGGACGGGTTGACGGACCGCATGACCATCCGCCTGGACGGCTCCGGGCTGACCACGGAGGAGGTCGCCGGTATCCTGGTCGACGGTTACGACTCGTTCGCCAAGACCCTGCCCCACGGCCTGATGTCGCTGCGCGTGGAGGATGTGGGGGACGACGGGTTCATGATGAACACGTCCAGCATCAAGCTGCGCAACGTGGTGGACAGGAGGTGAGACGGTGGAGAGGAACCCGTTCCTGGTGAACAGGGCGTTCAGGTCGTACCTGGTGGCCACGGTGATGTCCACCATGGCCGTGTCATTCGGCTCGATGCTCGGGAGCATCGTCGTGGGGCAGGTGCTCGGTTCCGACGCCCTCGGCGCCGTGAACGTCATGATGCCGGTGATCCAGATGTTGGCGGCCACCAACGCCCTGATCAACATCGGCGGGGCGACCGTGATGGCTGTGTGCATAGGGCGCGGTCGGGAATCGGAGATCCGCGGGATATTCACCCGCTGCATGGGCATGTCCCTGCTGGTCTCCCTGGCCATCGCCGTGACGGGTGTCCTGTTCATCGACCCGATCGTGGACATCCTCTGCAGCACCGACGCCCTGCTCGCGGACGCGAGGGAGTACGGCATCCTGGTGTTCGCCATGTCCCCGCTGTACGTGCTGATGCCCGGGCTGGGGGCCTTCGTCAGGATGGACAACGCCCCCCGTCTGGCGACGGCCGGGTTCCTGACATCCAATGTCGTGAACATCGTCCTCGCCTACGTGTTCATGGGTCCCATGGGCATGGGGCTCCCCGGGTTCGCCCTCTCCACGGCCGTCGGGTACGTCGCCGGCGCCGCCGTCCTCATGATGCACTTCCGCGGGGGGAGCCGTCTCGGTATCGGACGCGGCACCGTCGGAACGGCGGAGATCCTGTCGATGGGGTCACCCGCCGCGTTCGCGATGATCCTGATCATGGTGAACATGCTGGGCATGAACCTGGTGATCATGGACAACATGGGTTCCGAGGGGATGGTGATAAGGTCCGTGTGCCTGAACATACAGATGCTGTCGTCCATCATCGTCTCCGGGATATCGCAGACGCTCCAGCCAGTGGGCGGTACGCTCTACGGCTCCGAGGACATGACCGGCATGCGCATGGTCACGTCCATCGCCGCCAGGTACCTGGTCGCCGCATCCGGGGCCATAATGCTCGCGGCACTGCTGGTCCCGCAGGTGTTCCTGACCGTGTACGGTGTCACCGATCCCGGGACGGTCGAGATGGGGATCCACTGCATACGCCTGTTCGCGCCGTTCCTGGTGCTGCAGGCGGTGAACTACATGGTCATGGTCCTGTTCCAGGTCTTCGGTCACAGGCCCGCGTCCCTCGCCGTGTCCGCGGCGGAGTGCGCGGCGGTGCTGGCGCTGGCCGTCTCACTGGCCCCGTACGGCTCCGACTACATCTGGATGTCCTTCCCGATGGGCGAGCTGCTGGTGACCGTCGCGGTGTCTGCGTCGTCGGTGGCGGTCAGGAGGACGAGGCCGGAGTTCTCCGGACTGGCGCTCCTTAGGAGGCCCGAGGGCTCCACCATGGACGCATCGGTGAGGGGCGACGGTTCTGACCTCGCAGATGTCCTGGACTCGGTCGACGGCTTCCTCTCCGGTTGCGGCGTGGCGGAGGGCATCCGCATGCGTGTGCGCCTCTGTTGCGAGGAGGTGCTCCTGAACGTGGTGGAGCACGGGCTCTCGGGTGACGGGGGCAGGTTCGCGGACGTCCTGATGAGGGTGAACGACGGACGCGTGCTGGTGACCATACGCGACGACGGGGAGCCGTTCGACCCGATCGGGTACGATTCGGAGGGGAACGGGCTGCCGATTGTGAGGGGGCAGTGCGACACCCTGAACTACGCCA
>JAZODL010000083.1:0-4340 GCA_045596945.1 Candidatus Methanomethylophilaceae archaeon
CATGCCCCCCGGAATTGCGCCGTTCCAGATCGTCCTGATCACCATCCTGTCCAAGAAGAACGCCGACGAGGTCATGGCCGCCGCCAGGGCCACCGCGGACGTCCTCAAGGGCGCAGGGTTCAGGGTCAAGCTGGACGACCGCGACGACCGTCCCGGCAGCAAGTACTACGACTGGGAGATCAAGGGCGTCCCGCTCCGTCTGGAGCTCGGTGCCCGTGACATCGAGAACGGGGTCGTCGCCTTCGCCAGGAGGGACACCGGCGAGAAGGGATCCATCTCCGCGACGGACCTCGTGCCCGGTGTCAGGATGCTCCTCGACGACATCTCCGAGAGCATGCTCGCGAGGGCGGAGGAGGTCCAGAGGTCCCGTGTCCAGGACATCGACTCCACAGACGACATCCCCCAGGACAAGATCCTCAGGTTCGGATGGTGCGGATGCGAGGAGTGCGGACACAAGTTCGAGGATACCTTCGACTTCAAGATCCTCGGTACGCCCTACCACCCCGAGGAGTACGAGGGCAAGTGCATAGTCTGCGGCAAACCCGTGGACAGGCCCGCGTACGCGGCCCACACCATGTGAGTCAAACCAGGGTCCCCAGGGACCGCCGTCGGGGGTCTCCCCCGACATCGTTATTACATGAGAGCCCGTTGGCCGTGGCATGCCATTCCAGGAGAACGAGACAGTCTACATAGAGGATGCCAACGGCAAGAGGTACTGGATGAGGTTGACCTTCGGCATGATGAAGGTGCAGTCCCTCGGGGCCATCGACGGCAACCGCTTCAGGGACCTGGACGAGGGTGATGTGATCACAATCGTCGGTCGCGAGTACACGGTCTTCCGTCCCGGCGTGGTCGAACTGATGGAGTCCCTGGACCGCGGGGCGCAGGTAATCATACCCAAGGACGCCGCCTCCATCCTGCTCCACTGCGACGTCAAGTGCGGGGACCGTGTCATAGAGGTCGGGGCCGGCTCCGGCGGACTCACCACCGCCCTGCTCCACGCCGTCGCACCATCCGGCAGCGTCCTGACGCTGGAGCTCCGCGAGGACAACGCGCAGCGCGCTCAGAGGAACGTGGCGAGGGTGGGGCTCGACAGGTATTGGTCCTATCGCATAGGGGACGCCAGGGAGATCGAGCTCGACATCGACTGGCAGGCCGATGCCCTGACGATGGACATGCCCGACCCGTGGCTCGCCCTCGACAACCTGGAGCCGCACCTCCGTCCCGGTGGCAGGGTGTGCGCCTACGTCCCCAACATGAACCAGGCCGAGGAGATCGTGAAGGCCCTCCGCGAGCGCGGCTACTCCAACGTGGTGTCGTTCGAGAACATGCAGCGCGGACTCGAGGTCCACCCCGGCGGCGTGAGGCCGTCGTTCGAGATGCTCGGTCACACGGGCTATCTCGTGTTCGCACGCAGGAGGTCGGGGAGGTCCGTCTGAGGGCGGCTCCCCCTCTCCGACCGCTTCGATACGAAGTATTATATATGGGGGACTTATCCCCTTCAAGTACAAGCTTAAACGCTATCCATGGGCCTGTAGCTCAGCTAGGTAGAGCATCTGACTTTTAATCAGGTGGTCAAGGGTTCGAATCCCTTCAGGCCCGCCATGGACTTCATGAGCGATCGACGGCGGATCAAGTATGAGGAATGAAATGCACAATACTTCTCGCAAACTGGTTTCCAGTTGACCGGACTGGGTAAAAGTAGGTGAATCACTTGGCAGCAGACAATATCTCGTTCAACGTGCTCAAGCACAGGCTCGTGCCCGAGCACCATCTCCTGTCCGAGGAGGAGGCCGACGAGGTCCTCGCCAGAAAAGGCATGACCCGTGACCAGCTCCCCAAGGTCAGGAAGAGCGATCCTGGAATCAAGATCCTGGAGAGCATCCACGGACCCATCGACGAGGGCCGTGTGATCAAAGTCGTAAGGAAGAGCGAAACGGCCCAGGAGTTCGTGGGCTACAGGCTCGTAACGAGGGGGTAATTCTTTTGAGGGATCTAGTCAAACTGTACTTCACAGAGCACAACATCGTCAACCACCACATCTCGTCTTTCAACGACTTCCTCGCCACATCCGAGAGCAACAACAGCAGGATGCAGAGGATCGTGGACGACATCAGGGTCCCCACCGATGACGCCGACCGCGGTATCATCAAGCTCGACCCCGAGCGCACCAACGGCAGGAACATCGAGATCCACATCGGCAGGAAGAGGGACGAGGACGGCAACGTCGACATCCAGGCCAAACCCACCATACGCATCGACGAGCCCAAGGTCATGGAGGCCAACGGATACAGCCACGAGCTGACCCCCATGGAGGCCAGGCTCAGGAACCTCAACTACATGTCCCCCGTGTACGTCCACTTCGAGATCTACGAGGACGGCGTCGAGAAGGACATCCCCGAGAGCGAGAAATGGGTCCACGTCGGGGACCTCCCCATGATGGTCAAGTCCAACGGCTGCAACCTCAACAGGCAGGTCCTGGAGAGGCACATGGAACATTCCCTCACCGACTCCGAGTACACCGCGGAGCTCGTCAGGCAGAAGGAGGATCCCAGGGAACCCGGAGGGTACTTCATCATCGGAGGTACCGAGAGGGTCCTGATCACGCTCGAGGACCTCGCACCCAACAGGGTGATGGTCGAGTACAACGAGAAATACGGCGCGGCAGTCGAAGTTGCCAAGGTCTTCTCCCAGAAGGACGGATACCGCGCCCTCACACTCGTCGAGAAGAAGAAGGACGGCATGGTCATGGTCTCCGTCCCCGTCGCATCCGGTTCCATCCCCCTCGTCGCCCTGATGAAGGCCCTCGGAATGGAGTCCGACGCCGAGATCTTCGAGACGATCGTCTCCGACGACGCGATGGCCAACATCGTGTACGCCAACATCGAGTCCTCTTTCGACAAGAAGACATATGCACCCAACGGTTACCACACCCAGGAGGACGCCATTCTCTTCCTGGAGAGGAACTTCGCCGCCGGTCAGGCGAAGGAGTACAGGACGAAGAAGGTCGAGTCCATCCTCGACCGCTCGCTGCTGCCCCACCTCGGTGACACCGAGGCGGACCGCATGAAGAAGGCGATCTTCCTCGGACGTGTCGCCCGCTCCGTCCTCGAGCTCTCACTCGGCAAGAGGAAGGAGGACGACAAGGACCACTACTCCAACAAGAGGCTCAAGCTGTCCGGCGACCTCATGGAGGACCTGTTCAGGACCAGCTTCAGCAGCCTCATGAAGGACCTCAAGTACCAGCTCGAGAGGAACTGGGGAAGGAAGAAGAGCGACATCAACATCGCGTCCTCCATCCGCCCCGACCTCCTCACCCACAAGCTGCTCCACGCGCTCGCCACCGGTAACTGGGTCGGCGGACGCGCCGGTGTGTCCCAGCTGCTCGACAGGACGTCCAACCTGTCCGCCATGTCCCACCTCAGGAGGATCACGTCCTCCCTGACCAGGAGCCAGCCCCACTTCGAGGCCCGTGACCTGCACCCCACCCAGTGGGGAAGGCTCTGCCCCTCGGAGACACCCGAGGGTCAGAACTGCGGTCTCGTGAAGAACGCCGCGCTCATCATCGACATCTCAGAGGGATTCCCCGAGTCCGACATCAAGTGGATGCTCAGGGAGCTCGACATCGAGTCCGTCAAGACCGGAACGGGAGTCCGTGTCTTCGTCAACGGGGACCTCGTCGGTGTCCACTCCGATGCCAGGAGGCTCGTCAACGAGATCAGGTCCCGCAGGAGGTGCGGTCTCATCTCCAACGAGATCAACATCCGCTACGACGAGGAGATGGGCGAGGTCATCATCAACTGCGACGAGGGACGTCTCAGGAGGCCCCTGCTCATCGTCGACAAGGGGAGGCTCAACATCACAAGGAAGCACATCGAGGGCATCCGCGACGGTAAGGTCAGATGGGGCGACATGTTCCGCGAGGGCATCATCGAGTGGCTCGACGCAGAGGAGGAGGAGGACGCGCTCGTCCTCGTCGACGCGTACGACACCCCCCGCAGGTGCCCCTGCTGCAACCACGCGCTCTCGCCCACCGACGCCGACTGGATGAATCCCGGCAAGGACGGCGACGTCGTGCTCAGGTGCAGGTGGTGCGACGAGGAGTTCACCGTGCCCGGCAAGGTGCAGGAGAAGTACACCCACATGGAGATCGACCCCATGATCATCCTGGGAGTCGCATCCGGTATCGTTCCCTACCCCGAGCACAACTCCGCACCCCGTGTCACAATGGGAGCAGGAATGGGTAAGCAGGCACTGGGAATCCCCACCGCCAACTACCGTATCAGGCCCGACACCAGGGGTCACCTCATGCAGTACCCCCAGGTCCCCATGGTCCAGAC
>JAZODL010000084.1:0-2189 GCA_045596945.1 Candidatus Methanomethylophilaceae archaeon
GAAGATGATGTTGGAGATCATCTCGGTTCCATCCTCGTACATGGCCTTGATTCCGAAGGTCTTGCTCAGGACGTTGTGGACGCTGAGGACACCCTCGACGGGTGCGACCTCGCCGGTCTCGGGATCGACGGGTGCATCTGCTGCGGGCATGATCGAGTTGGACTTGGAGAACAGGGCCGCTCCCTTGGCGACCGACTGGTCGGGATCGAAGACCTTGACCTCTGCATCGGGGTACTTGGCGGTGATGGCGGACTTGACCTGGGGCATCCTGGAGGATCCTCCGACGAGGACGACGTCGTCGATGTCGGCCATGCTGAAGCTCTTGGATGCGAGGACGCGGTCCATGATGTCGATGGTGGTCTGGATGAGACCTGCGGAAGCGGCCTCGAACTCCTCCCTGGTGACGGTGAAGACGATTTTCTGTCCCTCGACCGTCAGGGTTCCCTTGGTGGACTCCGCGGTGGAGAGCCTCTTCTTGATGGTCTCGGAGTCGTTGATGAGGGTCTGCTGGATCTCCTCGTCGGAGTCGAGGGTGTCCATGTCGACTCCGGACTCCTCGGACACCTTCTCCTTGATGATCTTGGAGATGACCGCGTCCCAGTCCTTTCCTCCGAGGAACCTCTCGCCGTCGGTGGCGACAGCTGTGAATGCGGAACCGTCGATCTCGAGGACGGTGACATCGAAGGTACCTCCTCCGAGGTCGTACACGAGGACCCTTTTCTTGCCCTCGGCTGCGTTTCCGAATCCGAAGGAGATGGCGGCGGCGGTGGGTTCGTTGATGACCGTGACCTCGTCGAGTCCGGCGATGGTTCCGGCGGTCTTGGTTGCATCCCTCTCGTTCTGACCGAAGTAGGCAGGACAGGTGATGACGGCCTTCTTCACATCGCAGCCGTGGTTCTCGTTGAAGTCGTTGATCATCTTCCTGAGGATGACCGCGGACAGCATGATGGGGTTGTACTTCTCCCCGTCGACGTCGACCTCGTAATCGGTACCCATCTGCCTCTTGATGGCGGTGATGATCCTCTCCGCGGGGTACATCATTGCCATGTCCTTCGCGGGTGATCCGACGATGATCTCGCCGTTCTCGTTGAAGAGTATGACGGACGGTGTTGTCTCTTCCTGCTCGAAGTTCTTCTCAACAACCGGGTCCCCATCCTCGTCGATATAAGCAAGGCACGAATAGGTCGTACCGAGGTCGATACCGATGCAATACTCTGTCATTCTTCTTCCTCCTGAATCACTTCTCTGGTTCCTTCTTCGGAAGCGGTTTCGCAATCTGTTTTCGAAGGTGTTTCCGTCGCCTCGGCGGTATCCGTGAACTTGTAGATCTTGACCTTTTCCTTCAGGAGGACCTTGTTTCCGATCTTGTATCCGTCGGACAGCCTTTCGGCCACCATACCGTTCTTCTCCTCATCATCGGTCGGTACCACACCGATGATACGCTGGTGGAGTGTGTTGAGTCTGTCGTAGGGGAACTGCCCGATGAAGACGCCGCCGTCGATCAGGATGTTCTCCATATCGACGCTGTAGGCCTCGAACGACGATAGGACATCCTCGGCGCTCAGTGTGTCTATGCGTTCCCTCATACCGGTGCAGAGCTTGAAGAAGTCCTCCCTCATGACCGATATCTGCTCCATGGCCCTGATCAGGCTCTTGTTGGAGACCTCCGCGTCCCTCCTCTCGACGGCGGCCACGATGGTCTTGAGCTGTTCCCTGGATGTGAGGTACCCGCCCATGTCGGGCATTTCGGGGGCGACCGGTTCGGCGTCCCTGAGGTCCTCGAGTATGTACCTCATCTTCAGAAGTTCATCCTCGATGCCGCCGAGCAGCGACCTGACGTCGTCATCCCCGGTGCGGGGTTCCTCGGGCACAGGTTCGGGTGCGGCGGGGATCTCCTCCACCGTCGCATCGATGATCTCGACGGACGCCTCCTCGGTGTCCCTCCTGTCGTCCAGTGCCTGGAATCCGTTGACCAGGAAGTTCTTTAGCTTGTTCTCGTTCATCTGAGTCCCTCCCTGTTGAGAAGCCATATGAACGGGTCCTCCACCCTCATGGGGGAGACACCGCGGGGCAGGGTGCTGCCCGTGGGGTTGCATCCCAGCGCGGACACCGCGAAGTAGCAGTGCTCGTCGAACCCGTTGACCATCTGTATGAAGTTGTCCCCCACGGTCCTCCTGAGGTACTCCTCG
>JAZODL010000085.1:0-3452 GCA_045596945.1 Candidatus Methanomethylophilaceae archaeon
GAGAAGGGCGAGTACGACAAGGCACGCATCATCGCCGGTGCCATAAACGAGACGTCGCCCGGGAACAGGGCGGCGCTGAACGTCCTGTCCTACTGCGACAGGGCCTGACGAAACACATCGGGTCCGGGCGGTTGTCCCGGGCCCGTTCACTCCCATCTGCGGTACAGGTCGTGCTCCGCGCCGATCTGGTCCATGCACCTGCCAACCACGATGTCGACGATGTCGTCGACGGTCTGGGGCCTGGGGTAGAAGCCGGGGTTGGCATCCAGTATCGTCACGCCCAGGCGGGCGAGCTTCAGCTCGTTCTCCAACATGATGGCGCTCTTCGGGGTCTCCCTGACCACGAGGACGAGCCTGCGGTTCTCCTTGATGCACACGGACACCGCGCGGGATATCAACGTGTCGGCTATCCCGCAGGCGAACTTCGCCACGGACGACTCGGTGCACGGGGCGACGACCATCGCGTCGTACCTGAAGCTCCCGGACGCTATGGATGCGAACATCTGGCCGTCGTCGAAGACCTGGTCCGCCATGGCCTCGACCTCCTCGACGGTGTAGTCCGTCTCCACGGGGATGATCGCCCTCGCGGTCTCGGACATGACGAGGATCCTCTCCCCCTTCAGCTCCTGGAGCAGCCTTATACCGTAGATGGCCCCGGACGCACCCGTGATCGCGACGACGTACCTCATGCGAATCCCCATCCCGTATTGTTATAAAAGTCAGTCCATGGCCGAGTTGATGGCGACCTCGCATATGTCGACCGAGTACTCGGCGATCCTGCGCAGGTTGCCCACCGCCAGACCGGCGTGGAGGCCCCCGTGGAGGCCCCCGGACAGCAGTCCGTCGAACCTCCGGACCAGCTCCCTCCCGGTGACGATGCTGCGGTCGGCGGCCCCCATGTCCGACACGACCCATGCACGCACGGAACCCCGGAGGAGGTCCATCAGCTCCGATTTCAGTGGCAGCAGCCTGTCGATGAAACCCGTGTCCCCGGAAGACACGATCGCACGTAGGTTCGAATCCAGCTGGACCACGTGGTCCCCCATCCTCTCGATGGACCTCGCCACCACGGCGCAACGCGACACCGCCGAGGGGGTGAGGCCGGAACGCCGGGACATCGATGGGTCCTTCAGGTGCAGGGAGACCTGCCTGGACACCAGCCAGTAGAGGCGGTCGACCTCGCGGTCGCGGTCCGCCAGCGACTGCTGTCCCTTCCCATCGGTACCGGCGGCATCGAAGACGTCGTTGTACATGTTCTTCACCAGCACCTTCATCCTCTCCACGGATTTGATGGGTCTGACCTCGTCCGGATCCATGAGGTCCTTGATCAGTATGAGGTCGTCGCTCTCCTCCATTATCTCGAAACCGATGGCGGTCTGGGTGAATGCCGATGCGACCGATGCGAGGTGACTGGGTATGCCCCCGGGACATTCTACCACTATGGAATCGTGTCCGGCTATGTAGGCGCCCACCAGCCTCCGGTAGAGGAAATCGCCGTCGGTGTCCCCATCCACCGTTATCGTGACGGAGGAACAGGATGCACCCCTGCGGACATCGCCGGGGACGATCAGCATGGAACCGTCGGACTGGGGGGCCAGTCCGACCGTATCGTTCTTCCTGAGTCCCACGGACTCCGCCCATTCCTTCGGCAGGGTCACCATGAACGATGAACCGCCTGTAACCTGTATCTTCCTCAGTTCCATATCGGATCCCCCATCGTACGGATATGCTGTGTCCCGACGGATCTCGTATCGTCAGATGCATATTTGTATATATCTGTATATATCTATATATATTGAATATATATGAATATATTTTAAATCGGGCAAGTATATACCAAAAACCGTTCTCACACCGTTCGAGGTATGGTTACCTTGAATGGAAAGACAATTGCTATCGCGGCCGTGGCGGTCCTCCTGGTCGCAGGGATCGGGATGTTCCTCATGGATGGTTCCGATGACGATGGAAGGACCAGGATAACCGTCGGAGGGTCCACGACGATCCAGCCGATCATGGGGGAACTCGCCAGAGGGTACCACGGGACACACGGCGACGTGGAGATCACCGTCATGGGAGGAGGATCAGGGGTCGGTGCCTCCAACACCGCCAACGGGACCTTCGACATCGGAATGTGCTCGAGGAACCTCAAACAGAGCGAGGTGGACCTCGGGCTCAGGGAGGTCAGGATAGGGTTCGACGGCGTGGCCGTCATCGCGAACATCGACGGTGTCGGGGACCTGACAATGGAACAGCTCGCCAGCATATTCGGTGGCGAGATCGAGAACTGGAAGGATGTGGGCGGACCGGACAGGAGGATCGCCGTCGTCATCAGGGACGACGCATCCGGCACCAGGGAGTGCTTCGACAAGGCCATGGCCGGTGCCGTGGAGGGCTGGGAGGTGAAGGGCGGCGTTCCCGAGCAATCCTCCACGAACGGCGTGGTGTCGCAGGTCAGCAGCACTCCCGGCGCCATAGGCTACATCAGCATCGGTGCCATAGACGGTCTCCCCCAGGGGACCGATGTGCTCACGGTGGACGGTGTCGCCGCATCCGATGAGACGGTGCTGGATGGGAGCTACCCCCTCCAGAGGGACCTCGTGCTCTGCACCGACGGTGAGGCGACCGGGGAGGTCGCGGCGTTCATCGAATGGATCCTCGGACCCGGGGGACAGGCCATAGTCGGCGAGGAGTTCGTCGCACTGAACTGAGGACAGTGGTAGGACGAGTCCCACAAATCTGAAAGGACCCGTGTTCCGCACCGGAACCGACGGGGACACCCTCATGGGCGGACTGCTCACCGCCGTGGCCGGGACCGCCGTGCTGGCTATCCTCCTCATACTGGTGTTCATAGGCGGGAACGCACTGGATGCCCTGGTAGAGATCGGTCCCCTGGAGTTCGTGTTCGGGACCGAATGGGATCCGAGTGACGGGGTGTACGGTGCACTGCCTGTCATCACCGGCACGGTGCTGGTCACGGCCGGTGCCATGGCGATCGCGCTCCCCCTCGGAATAGGGTGCGCGGTCTTCATCTCCGAGGTCGCATCGCCCCGTCAGAGAAACCTGCTGAAACCAGTATGCGAGGTGTTCGCGGGGATCCCGTCCGTGGTGTACGGGTTCTTCGGACTGCTGGTGCTCGTCCCCTTCCTGAGGGAGACCTTCCCGGACCAGCTGCTGTACGGATCCTCCTGGCTCGCCGGATCCATCCTCCTGGGTATCATGGCCCTCCCCACCGTGATTTCGGTATCCGAGGATGCGATCCACGCGGTCCCGTCGTCTTACAGGGAGGCATCCCTGGCGATGGGTGCATCGGGATGGGAGACCACGATCAGGGTCGTGGTCCCGGCGGCACTGTCCGGCATATCCGCGGCCGCCATACTCGGCGTAGGCAGGGCGATAGGCGAGACGATGGCCGTGATGATGGTCACCGGCAACTCCCCCATGATACCCGAACC
>JAZODL010000086.1:0-2289 GCA_045596945.1 Candidatus Methanomethylophilaceae archaeon
TCTTCCTAAGACCGCTTGGCCTCCGACTTCACTACTTCGACGAGGAGGGCAGGAGGAAGGCCAGGGCCATCATCCACGATCCCCTCGAGATAGGGACCGCGGTCATGGCGGTCAACAGCATGAGGCGCCTGCTGTGAAGGCGCGGAAAGGAGAGACACACATGAGATACGGAATAGCACTGGACCTGGGAACCAGCGGTTTCCGCTGCCAGGCGATAGACCTGGATTCGAGGAAGACCGTCGCCACGGCGGTCACCGAGCGCCACCCCATACCCGGTATGAACGTCATAGACCATGTCAACTTCGCCATGAAGGCGGGGGAGGACGTGGCCAACGCCCTCATGATCGGGGCGATCAACAACCTGTTCGCCGAGCTCGCCATAGACCTGTCGGCTGTCGAGGTGGTGGCGGTGTGCGGCAACCCGTTCCAGCTCTCGCTGTTCCAGAACATCGAGATCAGGGACCTGGCGTTCGCCGGCAAGAACAAGATCAAGGCCATGGGCGTCGTCTCGCCCCCCAGGATGGGTGACATCATCGATGCGGAGCCCCTCGGGATCGTCGGCATGCCCGGTGCGAAGGTCATCATCCCGCCCGCGGTCACCCACGAGATCGGTGCGGACGCCATCGCCATGATGCTCATGACCGACATCCTCAACGAGACCGAGCCCTGCATCGTGGTGGACTACGGCACCAACGCGGAGATGGCGCTGGTCAAGGACGGCAACGTCTACACCGGATCCGCTGCGGCCGGTCCCGCACTCGAGGGTCAGGAGATCGAGAGGGGCATGCTCGCCGCACCCGGAGCGCTCAGTGAGGTGGAGATCACGGACAAGGGGTGGAGGTGCTACGTCCTGGACGACACCATGGCGGCACAGCCCGGGGACATCATCGACCCGCTCACCGGAGCGGTCGTCGAGGAGGGACCCATGCACGGCAAGGCGATCGGGGTCACCGGAACCGGTGTCATCGCCGCCCTCGCCAACGGAATGAAGCAGGGCATCGTCGTGCCCCCCAAGATCGAGAGCCCCGACGGACTGCTCCACCTCCAGGACGGCATCAACATCGAGGGCAAGGACGTGGAGGAGGCCGGCAAGGCCATAGGTGCGCTCCGCGCGGGATTCCTCACGCTGCTGGACGACGCGGGACTCTGGGTCTCCGACGTCAGGAAGGCGTACATGTCCGGTGCGTCCGGTCTCTACGTGGACGCCAGGAAGGCGATGGAGATCGGCATGGTCACCCCCGGTGCCACGGAGATCGTCCAGTTCGGCAACACCTCGATAGGCATGGCCAGGAAGCTCATCTTCGGCGAGATCACCCTCGACGACCTGAAGGAGTTCGCGAAGAAGCTCAAGGCGACCCACTGCATGTTCGCCACCGCGCCCGTGTTCAAGGACCTGTACTCCGTGGAGTACTCCGTCTGGTGTACCGGCATGCCCATGGACCAGTACAACCCCATGCTCGGCATCTACGGTCTCCCCGAGATCCCCCCGATGCCCGCGTCCGAGGACGTCAAGGTCACCCGTTACGCGGTCAGGGACCTCCCCGACACCGAGGACTGCAAGGTCAGCATAATCAAGTCCGGTACCGTCCTCTCCGGCAACGTGGAGGGATGCATCGGATGCAGGAAGTGCATGAAGGCCTGCCCCGAGTCCGCGATCACCATCTCCCCCGAGGGCGTGTCCGGATACAGGGCGGAGATCCAGTCCGACAGGTGCGCCGGAACCGCCTGCAGGAGATGCGAGTCCGCATGTCCCGGATCGGTCCTGCACACCCTGGACCTGAGGGTGCAATGATCAGTTGAGCGTTATGCTCCTGACTCCGCGGCAGGATCTCAGGACCGGTAGGAGGTCGGGCGGGAGCTCCCCGTCCACCACGACCACCAGGACCGACCTGCTCCTGTCGCCGGAGTCCTTAACCACGGCCTGTCTGATGGACACGTTCTCCCTGGACAGCGCCACCATGACGTCCGCCAGGATGCCCGGCATCTCCGGGTCGGTGGGTGCGATCGTTATCGACGTGCAGCCGATGTGCTTCGCGATCCTCTCCATGTTGAGCATGGGCTCCGCCTCGGAGAACACCGATGCCAGCTCGGGATCGGACGATATGCGCTCGAGGGTGGTCTTGACGACCCTGCGGTCCACCCTGAACGCGCGGCTGATCGCGGTCTCGCCGACCTCGACGTCCCCGCAGAGTGCCCTTCCGTCGACGACCCTCATCCCGTGCTCCAGGAGCCGTTCCGCGACGCTCCGCTGTGCGGGCGACGATGAGAAGAAACCGTCGAGTATGTCCA
>JAZODL010000087.1:0-5359 GCA_045596945.1 Candidatus Methanomethylophilaceae archaeon
GAGGGGGATGATGTCCTGTTCCTGTACATCGCATGAACTTTCCACATGATGATGTCGGCACGATGCACGGTTGGTGGAAATGGGTTAATGTGTTTGTCGTAAATCGTTTCCCATCGGAGGTGCCCTCACGGGCACCTCCGACAGGTCGTTCGAATGACCTGCGATCAGACCATCAGGCTTGCGGACCTGAGCTCGGCGGCGATCTTGTCGACGGCACGTGTGACGTCCTCGGGGACCTTGGCACCGGTGCAGACCATCTTACCGGATCCGAACAGGAGGACGACGACCTTGGGGTCGTCCAGCCTGTAGACGAGACCGGGGAACTGCTCGGGTTCGTACTCGACCTTCTCGAGACCGAGTGTGATGGCCACGGTGTTGAGGTTGATCTCCTGCTCCAGATCGGACGAGGCCACTATGTTCTGGACCTCGATCTTGGGCTCGATGGTGATCTTGATGTCTGCCTTCTCAAGGTCCTTGGCGACCTTGCTGATGGCGACTTTGACGTCATCACGGCATTTGGCTCCGGTGCACACGACCTTTCCGCTCCTGAAGATGAGGGTGGCGGTCTTGGGTTCCTTGAGCCTGTAGACGAGACCGGGGAACTGCTGGGGGTTGTACTCAGCACCCTCGAGAGCTTCTTCGATCTTGTTCAGGTCGAGTTCCTGACCAAGATATGTCGAGGCAACCACGTTCTCAATGTTCATTTTTGCCATCTGTTACACCAGAGGGGGCTATTTATATAGTGTTTATAAAGCTTTCCATCTATAATTTAAAGCGGTCTCCAACGCGGGCGATGGGATGGCGCGATGGTGGGATGCCGACGACGGGGAGAACGGGAACCGTCACAAGATGATGGGTTGAAGAAGTATGGGGTCGGGAGAGGGAATCGAACCCCCGTATGCGGATCTGCAGTCCGCCACATAGCCTCTGTGTTATCCCGACGCTGAATCTCCCGATTCATTCGACATATATAAATTTTCCACCCGATCCGATCCCGGATGGAACGGGCCGGACGGTTCATCTGGGAGGTTCGCCCTTTTGACACGACCTGAAGCACTTCCTTCCGCGGTTGTAGGCTTTGTAGCCCTCCATGCCGCGTCCAGCCTTGCACAGCAGGTCCCCCAGCGCGTACCACGAGTCCGCATCGTCGGGATCCAGCTCCAGGTGGAGCCTCATGTGTTCTATGGCCTCGTCCAGACGCCCTTCGGAGGCCAGGTTCATGCTGTGGTCCCTCCCCTTGGTCTCCTCGTCCCTGACGCGGATCATCTCCATGCGCGCCTTCTTCAGGAGGACGTCCATGGAATTGTCGCTGACCCAGGGGTAGCGGGCCTGGACGATCCTACGGAAGGGCTCCGCAGCCGCCTCGTCCAGTGTGCACTCGCGTCCCTTGAACAGCCTGCGGGGGACGTCCACGGTGAGGTTGCCGTGGGTGACCGATATGTGGTCTGCCTGGACCAAACGGACTCACCTGAACTTCACGGTGCGTCCGCACTCGTCCCTCTTCGAGACCCCGAACTCCGTGAGCTTGGAGATCCGGTCGTTGTCGAAGACGGGTCCGTCCCTGCATATGCGCGAGTCGTCCATGACGCAGCATCCGCAGACGCCGGCGCCGCACTTCATGTACCTCTCGAGGGACAGCTGGCATCTGATGCCCAGCTCCTCGCAGGCCTTGTACATGAAGTAGAGCATGACCTCGGGTCCGCATGCCAGCACGCAGTCGTACTCCCTCTCCGCGACCTTCTCCCTCATGAGCTGGACCGCGTTGCCGTGGAAACCCCTGCTGCCGTCGTCGGTGGCGATCCACACGTTGTCGGAGTGGGCGGTGGCGATGTCATCCATGATGACGTCCGCGTCCGAGCGGGCCGCGATGATGGTGTCCGCACCGGTGGCGGTGACAGCGGGCATGACCGCTGCCGTACCCACGCCGCCTCCGATTATGAGAAGTCTGCCGGCGGTGAGGTCGAACCCGTTGCCGTACGGGCCCCTGATCCTCAGGCGGTCTCCCGGGACGAGTTCGTGTATCCTCTTGGTCGCATCGCCGATGGCTTTCACGGTGATGCTCTTCACATCCCCGTCTATCCCCGAGATGGACATGGGGATCTCGTCCAGTCCGGGCACCCAGATCATGATGAACTGTCCGGGTCTGGCCTCGGCGGACCATCTGAACCTGAAAGTCTTGGTGTCGTATGCCTCCTCGACGACACTCTCTATGATGACGACATCACTCATGTGCAACACCCACCATCGAAGAAATGGAACCGTAACCGTAGTCCTCCATGAAGGTCTCGAGTCCCTCGTTGATCCTCTCGAAAACGTCGATACCGACGGTTCCGATGGCGCTTCCCACCTGGAACGCGCTGGCCCCCGCCATTATGTACTCGGCGGCGTCCCTCCAGTCGGAGATCCCGCCGACACCGATCAGGGGTATGTCGAGGACGGACGCCAGGTCGTAGACCGCCCTGACGCCGACGGGTTTCACAGCGGCTCCCGAGAGTCCCCCGAACCTGTTGCTGAGGACGGGTCTCGCGAACTCGGGCGAGATGACCATGGCCTTCAGCGTGTTGATGGCCACGACCGCGTCCCCTCCAGCATCCTGGACCGCCCTGCCTATCTGGGGGAGGATGTGGGTGTTGGGCGTCAGTTTGGCCCACACGGGGATGGACACCGCGGACTTCACCGCGGACACGATCGCGGAGACCATGGCGGGGTCGGTACCGACCTCCATGCCGTATCCCTTGGCGTGGGGACATGACAGGTTGAGCTCGACGGCGCTGGCGCCGTAGTCCTCCATCCTGGCCGCGAGCGCGGAGAAGTCGTCGGGTGTGGAGCCGTATACGGAACCGACTATGGGTCCGGCAGGCACTGCGACCTCCATCTCCTCCGCGAACAGGTCTATGCCGGGGTTGGGCAGACCCATCGCGTTGACGTAACCCCCGGTAACCTCCATGAAACAGGGGTTCGCGTGACCGCTGTTCGGCTGGAGCCCGACGGACTTGGTGACGACCGCCCCGGCCCCGTTCTCAATCATGCGGACCATGGAGGGCCCGGTCTCATCCATGATGCCGGAGGCGACCATTCCGGGTCTCTCGAGCCTCAGGCTACCAACATCGGTCTTCAGCGAAACCATGTCCGAAGGCATGACCCATCCTGTAATTAACCTTTGTACGGGCACGTGCGCGCGTACCAACGGTTAAGAACATGATGCGGATGTATCGGTATGGATGTGGACTCGGTAAGGAAGGACTTCCCCACGGTGCGCAAGGGACTGGGGATATACCTGGACAGCGCTTGTCAGTCCCTGCGTCCGGACAGCGTCATCGCGGCAGTCGACGAGTACTACGGCGAGTACCCCGCATGCGGTGGCCGCAGTGTCCACTCCATGGCCACGCAGGTCTCGCTCGCCGTGGACGAGACACGCGAGAGGCTGGCATCATTCTTCGGGACGGACGACCCGTCATGCTACGTTTTCACCAAGAACTGCACGGAGGGGCTCAACACGGCCGCCTTCGGACTCGGACTTCGTCGCGGGGACGTGGTCGTCACGACGGATGCCGAGCACAACTCCAACCACGTCCCGTGGCTCCATCTGTCCGAGCGGATGGGTGTCGGTCGCCGTCTGGCCCGCTCGGCCCCGGACGGACGCTTCGACATGGAGGCCTTCAAGGAGTGCATGGACCACGACGTTAGGGTGGTGTCCATCCAGCACTGCAACAACGTCACCGGTTGCACCGTCCCCGTGAGGGAGGTGGCGGAGGTCGCCCACGACTTCGGTGCCACCGTCATCGTCGACGGCGCCCAGGCGGCACCCCACATCCCCGTCGACTTGGAGAGACTCGGAGTCGACGTATACTGCATGTCCATCCACAAGATGCTCGGTCCTACGGGCATGGGTGTGATGTACGGCAGGAGGGAGGTCCTGGAATCCATGGAGCCCCTGATGCTCGGTGGCGGCACGGTCGGTCTAGCCACCGCCGACGGGTACAACCTTGCCCCCGTCCCCGAGAGGTTCGAGGCGGGCCTCCACAACTACGCCGGTATAGTGGGCACGCGTGCCGCCCTGGACTACCTGTCGGGGGTGGGCATGGACGAGATCGAGAGGTGGGACAGGACACTCATGCGCAGGATCGTGTCTAACCTCGAGGATGTCCGCAACCTCCGTCCCGTGGGCCCCACGGACCCGGATGCCAGGGGAGGGGTGTTCTCGTTCAACATCGACGGTCTCAACGCACACGACATCGCGATGATGGCCGACAGCATGGCCGGCATAATGATACGCTCCGGCATGCACTGCGCACATCCGTTCTACACGTCGCAGGGTGTCGATGGCAGCGCCCGTGCATCGGTCTACCTCTACAACAGCCTGGAGGAGATCGACAGGTTCACCGACACCGTCAGGCACATCGCCGAGGTCTTCGGCGACTGATCCCCTCAGAACCACCGTGGTGTGGCGGTCCAGCGTGAAGCCGCCCCCGTACACGGTGGGTGCGGTGCAGCTCCGTCCGCCGTTCCACAGCACCACCAGGTTCTCCCCCACGGTCAGCACGTGCCCGTCCGAGGGCAGTACGTCGCCCCCGTCCAACACCAGCTCCGTCATCGGGGATCCAGCGAAACCGTCCAGTAGCCGGGCGATCGCGATCGCGGTGTCCATGTCCGCATCGGACAGGTCATCCGTCACCACAGGTTCCAGCGCCGCGGGAACGGCGATCAGCAGCAGGGCCCCGCAGACGGCCACCGCCACCCTGGACAGGACGAGGTCCATCATCCCGTCGTCACCTCCACGCAGGACCATCCGTCCACGACCACGCACCCCATCACGAGGAGGTCCCCGGGGGACAGTGTCAGCGGTCCCCCGACGATCATGACCGCGGGATCCTCGAGGTGCACCGTCCGGACGGTATCGCCGTCCAGGGCGAACCTCATGCAGGTAGCATCTGCACCCTCCCCGCCCAGCGTCAGCGTGTACCCTGTCGGCATCCCCACGTGGATTGAACGGTACCCCCCATCCCCCATCGCGACAACGTCCCGTACGGCACTGCGGATATCCAGCACCGTGCCGTCCAGGGTGTGGGCTGACGCCTCCTCCTCGACATCGGATGCCAGGGCGACCACGGTCGGTACCGCCAGGGACAGCACCATGATGGATACGACCAACCTCATCGGCAGTCCGACCATCCCGGAACGGTCCCTCCTCAGGGTATCACGACCAGGCGGGTGGAGTCGTCCTCACCGTAACCGGGTTTGGACACGTTGACGGTCAGGAACCCGAACTGCCCGTGTAGCCTCTCCATCACCAGTCCCCGGAACAGCACCGTCCCGTCGGGACCGGTCGTCCCATGCGGCGTGCTGCCGGAGGTGTCCC
>JAZODL010000088.1:0-2305 GCA_045596945.1 Candidatus Methanomethylophilaceae archaeon
GTTCTTCGGATCCCAGTCCCACTGCGGTGTCGCGTGCTGCGACGGCCGGGTGGTCGGGCTGTACATCCTCCATCCCAACAACGTCGGCCGCTGCGGCCACATCAGCAACGCCAGCTACGCCGTGGAACCGTCCATGTCCAACAAGGGGATCGGGTCCATGCTCGTGGAGGATTCCCTTGGGGTCGCCCGGGACCTAGGCTTCAGGCTGATGCAGTTCAACGCCGTGGTCCAGGACAACGCGTCCGCGATACACCTGTACGAGAAGGAGGGCTTCGTCCGCATAGGCACGGTCCCCGGAGGTTTCAGGTCCGCGGACGGGGAGTACAGGACGATAATCCTGTTCTACCACGAGCTCTGAGGTGCTGTTCAAATGACTGACTATGCGAAGTGCCTGGTGAGGTCCGTCCTCGCCGGTATGGCGATCGGGGTGGGCGGATGCGTCTACCTCGGTTGCGATGTCAAATGGGTCGGGGCGGTCCTGTTCGCCATCGGACTCATAACGATCTTCTCGTTCAGGCTGGACCTGTACACGGGGAAGGTCGGGTACACGTTCGACAACAAGCCCCCGTACCTGCTCTACCTGGCGGTCGTCATCGTGGGGAACTTCATAGGTACTCTGATCGTGGGCACCATGATGCCCCTGGCGGGTGCCGAGGTGCTGGCGCAGGCGAAGCTGTCCAACTACGAGTTCCTGCCCGTACTGTTCAAGGGTGTCCTGTGCGGTATGCTCATGTTCATCGCCGCGGACACGTACAAGAACACCAAGTCCTTCCTGCCGACGCTGTTCTGCGTCCCCGTGTTCATCCTCGCCGGGTTCGAGCACTCCATCGCGGACATGTTCTACATGTGCTCCGCCGGCGCGTTCTCCATGGAATCCCTGGTGTTCATCCTCACCGTCCTCCTCGGGAACGGTATAGGCGGTGTGCTGATCCCCGTCTGCGGGAAGTGGATGTACGAGGATGCGGTCGCGAAGACCGAGTCCGAGTGATTCCGAAACACATTCACGGCGGCATGGGCCGCCGTGTATCCGCGGAGGGACCGGGTCAGACCCGGTCGTCCCTCCCGGGTTTGCGGGGGTACCATCCCCTGCGGACCCTCTCCTCCTGTTCGATGAGCTCGTGGATGCTCCAGAACAGGGAGAACGACAGTACCCCCAGGATGGCGGACACCACGGTGTCCTGCACTATCAGGGAGCCGATCAGCGATGCCGCGCCGGTGACCGCGAACACGGGCCAGTAGCGCTTGCCCAGGTGGTACTCCATCTTTATGACGACCGGATGCAGCGCACCTATTATGGCGAACGACACAAGGCCTATGAGGATACCATCCGGGTTCAATGTCACACGCCCCCGGTGGTCCCCGTACCGACGATGGATTCCGCCAGTTCCACGGCCCTTCTCACGGTGTCCTCGATGCGTGTGAGGTCGCAGCACCTGCAGTCGTGTCTCAGTCCGAGCTCCTTGGCGAAGGCCTCCGATTTGCATCTGGACTCCCCGGTGGGGTCCAGCCCCGCGTCCAGGAACAGCGTCCTGCCGTACGATGCGAATATTATGTCGAGGAAGAACGAGGGGTCGTACCCCTCCATCGAGTCGAGATGCATCTCCTTGATCAGGCCGTTCAGACCCTCCCTGGCCCATCCCACGGAGGAGAACCACGTACCTGTGCAGACCCTCTTCTCCGCCGCGTAATCATCCGGACCGAGGAGGACCTCTATGCAGTCCGCTCCCTTCAGCATCACGGTCGGAACCCCCACCGCATCCGGGAAGCCCTCGAGGGAGCTGCACGTGGCATAGCCCAGCAGCACCGCGTCCACCTGTCCCTCCAGGGCATCCACCTTCTCGATGAGGACGGAACGCATCCTCTCCGGATCGGCATGGAGTGCGAACTCCACGTACTCCCTGTGACAGAAGCGGGGATCGTCTCCTATGATGTGCTCGAACTCCGTCTCCAGGATGTCGCATGCGATCAGGCCGATGCGAGGTATCATGTGGTCCCGGTCCGCAGACGTCCCTTGTCCCATGGGGATCACTCCGGGTTGAGGAGGACCTCGTTGGATCCGACCTTCTCGCACAAAGATTTGGAGAGGATGCCGAGTTCGATCCAGGCCGCATCGAAGATCCCGGTGGGGACGAGGCAGGGTACCGAAAGCAGGCTGCGTGCGTCGGGAGCGTTGATCGCACTGTTGCAGAACTCCGTGACATCGTCCATGGTCAGACGGGTGATCCTCTCGGCGTATGCCTGCACGTTCTTGCAGTCGGATGATATCGAGACATCCAGGTCCCCGTCGTCCCTGAGGGACACCGTG
>JAZODL010000089.1:0-4929 GCA_045596945.1 Candidatus Methanomethylophilaceae archaeon
GAAACTGATGGTCATAGGGTCCGGTCCGATCGTCATCGGACAGGCCGCCGAGTTCGACTTCTCCGGTACGCAGGCGTGCCGCTCCCTCAGGGAGGAGGGTTATAGCACCGTCCTCGTCAACTCCAACCCCGCCACCATCCAGACCGACTCCGACACCGCCGACAGCGTGTACATCGAGCCCCTGCTCGCGGAGAACGTCGCCAAGATCATCGAGAAGGAGGGCGTCGACGGCGTCCTCTCCGGAATGGGCGGTCAGACCGCCCTCAACATATGCTCCGAACTCGCCGACTCCGGCGAGCTCGCCAGGCTCGGCGCCGCACTCGTCGGGACACAGCCCGATGCGATCGCCATGTCCGAGGACAGGGAGCTCTTCAAGGAGACCATGGAGAGGATCGGCGAGCCCGTCCCCATCTCCAGGAGCGTCAACAGCATAGAGGAGGCCAAGCAGGCCGTGGAGATCATCGGAAGGTACCCCGTCCTCATCAGACCCGCGTACACCCTGGGCGGAACCGGGGGCGGTATCGCCTACGACGAGGCCGAGCTCGAGGAGATCTGCGCCCGCGGACTCGCCTACTCCCGTATCCACCAGGTCCTCATCGAGGAGAGCGTCCTCGGATGGAAGGAGTACGAGTACGAGGTCATGAGGGACTCCAACGACAACTGCATCCTCATATGCAACATGGAGAACCTCGACGCCATGGGTATCCACACCGGTGAGAGCATAGTGTGCGCACCCTGCCTCACCCTGTCCGACGCGGACCACGTACGCCTCAAGACCGCCGCGCTCAAGGTCATCCGCGCCCTCGGCATCGAGGGCGGATGCAACGTCCAGTTCGCATTCAACCCCGAGAACGGGGACTACAGGCTCATCGAGGTCAACCCCCGTGTGTCCCGTTCCTCCGCACTCGCGTCCAAGGCGACCGGTTACCCCATCGCCAGGGTCTCGACGAAGATCGCCGTCGGCTACACGCTCGACGAGATCCCCAACAGGATCACCGGTACGACCTTCGCATCCTTCGAGCCCACGATCGACTACGTCGTCATCAAGATCCCGCGCTGGCCCTTCGACAAGTTCCGCACGGTGGACCGCCACCTCGGGACCCAGATGAAGTCCACCGGGGAGGTCATGGCCATCGGAAGGACCTTCGAGGAGGCCCTCCTGAAGGGCATGAGGTCCCTCGAGATCGGCGTCAGGGGACTCGACAGGTCCGACATCGCCGACGACGAGATCATGACCGAGCTCCAGAGCGCCACGGACAGGCGCATCTTCGTGATGGCCGAGGCCCTCAGGAGGGGATGGTCCGTGAAGGAGGTCGCGGAGGCGGCCCAGTGGGACACCTTCTTCGTGCAGAAGCTCAGGAACATCGTGGACATGGAGCAGAGGATCGCATCCGGACTCACAGCCGAGGTTCTCAGGGAGGCCAAGACCATGGGATTCTGCGACGAGGCCATAGCCGAGATCGCGGGAGGCACTCCCGCGGAGATCCGTGCCACCAGGAAGGCGGAGGGCATCGTCCCCGTCTACAAGATGGTCGACACCTGCGCCGGGGAGTTCGCCGCGGAGACCCCCTACTTCTACTCCACCTACGGGCGCTCGACCGAGGTCGTCCCCGTCGAGGACAGGAAGAAGGTCCTCATCGTCGGAGGAGGCCCCATCAGGATCGGGCAGGGTATCGAGTTCGACTACTGCTGCGTCCACGGCGTCATGGCCCTCCAGGAGGAGGGTGTCGACGCCATCATCGTCAACAACAACCCCGAGACCGTCTCCACGGACTACGACATCTCGGACAGGCTCTACTTCGAACCCCTCCTCCTCGAGGACGTGCTGAACGTCATCGAGGCCGAGGATGCGGACGGCGTCATCGTCCAGTACGGCGGACAGACCTCCGTCAACCTCGCGGTGGACCTGGAGAAGGCCCTCGAGGGCACCAAGACCAGGGTCCTCGGAACCAGTCCCGACAAGATGGACGTGGCCGAGGACAGGCGCAGGTTCTCCAAGCTCATGGACGACCTCGGCATCAAGCAGCCCAGGTCCGGAACCGGATACTCCTTCGAGGAGGCCAGGGACATCGCGGAGGACATAGGCTATCCCGTCCTCGTCAGACCCTCGTACGTCCTCGGCGGAAGGGCGATGGAGATCGTCTACTCCACCGATGAGCTCAGGACCTACGTCGAGACTGCCGTCAAGGTCTCCAGGAACCACCCCATCCTCATCGACAAGTACCTCACACAGGCCGTCGAGTTGGATGTCGACCTCCTCTGTGACGGAACCGATGTCTTCATCGGCGGAATCATGGAGCACGTCGAGTACGCAGGAGTCCACTCCGGAGACGCCACCATGGTCCTCCCGCCCTTCACCCTCACCGAGGCTGAGCTGGCAGAGGTCCTCGAGGTCTCCAGGAAGGTCGCACTCGGACTCAACATCCGCGGACTCATGAACCTCCAGCTCGCAGTCAAGAACGGAAAGATCTACATGATCGAGGCCAACCCCAGGTCCTCCAGGACCGTTCCGTTCATCTCCAAGGCCACCGGAATCCCGCTGGCTAAGATCTCCACGCAGATCATGCTCGGAAAGACCCTCAAGGAGGTCGGACTCGGTTCAGGATACAAGACCCTGGACCACTACGCCATCAAGGCATCCGTCTTCCCCTTCCTGAAGCTGGTCGGAGTCGACTCCATCCTCGACTCCACCTGGAAGTCCACCGGAGAGGTCATGGGAATCGACGAGAACTTCGACATCGCATGCTACAAGGCCCTGGTCGCAGCAGGAAACAAGCTGCCCACCGAGGGAGGAGTCTACATCACCGTCAACGACGATGACAAGGAGAACATCCTTCCCGCAGCAAAGTCCCTGCACGAGATGGGATTCACCATCTACGCAACCAAGGGAACGTCCACATTCCTCAGGAACAACGACATCCCCTCCACCACCGTGTTCAGGATCAACGAGAACATGGGAATCGACGGACTCAGCCTCATGAGACAGGGTAAGATCAACCTGATCATCAACACCCCCTCCCTCAGGAGCGGAGCCGTCAGGGACGGTGCGACCATGCGTCGTACCGCAGTCGAGCTGGAGATCCCCTCCATGACCACCGTTCAGGGAGCGAACATCGCTGTCGCTGCCATCAAGGTCGCAAGGGATCAGAAGCTCGGTGTACGCGGAATGAAGGAGTTCCACAGGTGAGTCGATGTCCGAGCATCACGAGCGTGTGCTCTATCCATTCTCGGCCATCGTAGGCCAGGAACGCATGAAGACCGCCCTGATGCTCAACGCCATCAACCCCGGGATCGGCGGAGTGTTGATCAAGGGAGACAGAGGAACCGCCAAGTCCACTTCGGTCAGGTCCCTCGCATCGCTCCTGCCCGTACAGGACGTCGTGGTAGGTTGCGAGTTCTCCTGTGATCCCACCCATCCCGAGGAGATGTGCAAGAAGTGCAGGGAGAGCCCTGCCCTTCAGGCGGCCAAACAGAGGATGAGGGTCGTCGAACTCCCCATCTCCGCAACGGAGGACAAGGTCGTGGGTACCTTGGACATCTCCGCAGCCATCAAACACGGAGAGAGGAAGTTCGAACCCGGTATCCTCGCCGAAGCCCACAGGAACATCCTGTACGTGGATGAGATCAACCTTCTGAACGACCATATCGTGGACGTCCTCCTCGATGCGGCCGCCATGGGCGTCAACACCGTGGAACGTGAGGGTATCTCGTACTCACACCCATCCAAGTTCATTCTTATAGGTACCATGAACCCCGAGGAGGGGGACCTCAGACCGCAGCTTCTCGACCGTTTCGGTCTTTGCGTGAACGTCATCGGTATCGATGACCCCGAGGTCAGATTGGACATCATCCTCAGACGTGCCGAGTTCGAGAGCGACCAGAAGGCGTTCATCGAGAAGTGGTCCAAGGAGGACGAATCCATCTCCGAGAGGATCATGAAGGCACAGGAACTGTTGCCCCAGGTCAAGATCTCCAGGGACATGCTCCGCATCATCGTCGACATCTGCATCAGATTGGGTGTGGACGGTCACCGCGGTGACATAACCATGATGAAGACCTCGTCCACCATCGCCGCATTGGCAGGAAGGACGGAGGTCACCGAGGAGGACATCCGTGAGGCTGCCTCCCTCGTGCTCGCACACCGTATGAAGAGGACCCCGTTCGACGACCCCGAGACCGATGAGAAGAGGATCGAGGATGCCGTCGATGACGCCATCGGCAAGGACACCGAGCCTACCGAACAGACCGGAAGCAATGCTCCGGACGGTTCTTCCACCAAGAACTTCAAGGCTGACGACCCTTTCGCATAAGGTCCTCGGAGATCGACCCGCAACTGAGGATCGACGGTATTGTGCGGGACAGTACCGGCAGACGCTCCGAGACGGAGTCCTATTCCGGCAGGTACACAGGAAGCAGGATACCGCAGGGTAAACCCAACAGCATAGCGATCGATGCCACAGTGAGGGCCGCCGCCAGGAACGGCAGCGTCACACCGGACGGAAACCTGTCCATAAGGGACACCGACGTCATGGAGAAGGTCTACCAGAGGAGGACGGGTGTCACCATCATATTCCTCGTGGACGCCAGCGGATCCATGGGTGCGAGGAAGAGGATGTCCGCCGTCAAGGGCGCCATGCTCTCAATCCTCACGGATGCGTATCAGAAGAGGGACAGGGTCGCACTCGTATCGTTCAGAGGTCCGGGTGCGGAGGTCCTGGTCCCGCCCACCAACAGTGTCGAGTTGGCGAAGAGGAGGATGGAGGTCATGCCCACCGGCGGCAAGACCCCGTTGGCCCAGGGACTGACGGTCGCCGAGAGGCTCATGACCAACGAACGTGTCAAACGTCCCAAGGACCTGTACCTCCTCGTGGTCGTATCCGACGGAAGAGGAAACATCCCGTTGATGAAGGACAACGATCCCACCGAGGA
>JAZODL010000090.1:0-4444 GCA_045596945.1 Candidatus Methanomethylophilaceae archaeon
TGGACAAGGACGGCAACATCCACGAGGACGTCCTGGAACCGTCCATCTACATAATCCAGGATCCCGCCAGCAACGTGAGCGGGGGGATATACGCGATGGGAGGGATCCCGTTGGAGTCCTCCGACGGCGAACGCTACGAGATCATGAACCGCATGGTCCTCTGCAGATGCGGGCATTCCCGCAACAAGCCCTTCTGCGATGCCGTCCACATACCCAAGAGGTACAAGGATTCGCGCAAGGGCGTATCGCTCTTCAAGAAATGATGTGAAACGGTTTCCGGGGGCATCGCCCCCGGCGCCATTCAGGCGTCCTTGGGGGGTTTGAGGACCTCGTCGACATCGCCCATGTCCTCGGCGATGGGTTCGTTCCTCCTGTTCTTCTCCCTGTCTATCTCCTCGGGTGTGGGGATCGGACCCAGGATGTCGTCGGGGTCACCGACCGCCCTCCTTATGTCGTCCGTGTCCGAGACCTGTCTGTCGGGCGTCCTGTTGGCGGACCCAATGTACTCGGAGACGCCCTCGACGAGCTTGGTGACCTCCATGGGGAAGAATATCTTCGAGGACTCGCCCTTCCCGACCTCCTGCAGCGTCTGCATGGACAGGACCGACATGGCCTTGGAATCCATGGATGCTGCACCGACGGACAGGATCCTGAGCTTCTGAGCCTCCCCCTGTCCCTCCAGGATGGTCGCCAGACGCCTTCCCTCCGCCTCCAGGATCATGGACTGCCTCATACCCTCGGCCTCGAGGATGCGGGACCTCTTCTTACCTTCAGCCTCCAGGATGGCCGCCCTCTTCTGACCGTCGGCCTCCAGGATCGCGGCGCGTCTCCTCCTCTCGGCGGACGTCTGCTCCTCCATGGAGTCCTTGACCTTCCTGGCGGGATCGACCTCCCTGATCTCCACGGCCTCGATCTTCACACCCCATTTGTCGGTGTTCTCGTCGAGGATGTCCCTGAGGTTGACGTTGATCTTCTCCCTGGAGGAGAGGATCTCGTCGAGCTCCATCTCACCGATGATGGACCTGAGGGTGGTCTGTGCGAGGTTGACCGTGGCCAACCTGTAGTTGGTGACCTCGAAGAACGCGTTCCTCGGGTCGGTTACCTTGATGTATATGACCGCATCGACCTCCACGGGGGAGTTGTCCTTGGTGATGACCTCCTGTTTCGGGACGTCCAGGACCTCGGTGCGCAGGTCGATCTTCACGACCTCGTTGACGAGGGGGCACACTATGTTCAGTCCCTGGTTGAGGACCTTCACGAACTTGCCCAACCTCATGTAGATGGCCTGTTCGTATGGCTGGACGATCTTGACCCCGCTTGTGAGGGTGACGATCACCGCGATGACCACGACGAACATCAGCGCCAGGATGATTGTATCCATATCTGTCTCCTCCGTGTCACAGTCTGCGGACGTGGACATGCACGCCTTCGCTCGACAGGACGACCACCTCGGCCCCGGCCTCGATGGGTTCGTCCGATGTCGCGGACCATGTGTCGGATCCGATCCTGACCTTGCCCCTCATGCTCCCGACCTCGGTGGCGATGGTGACGGTGCCCGTCTTCCCGACAAGGGATCCGGTCACTGTGGTGGACGGCGGTATCGGTTCCCCGAGGCGCTGGTACGCCTTGATGGTCAGGATGGTGACAGGTACGGCCACGACGAGGGCTATGACGGGTGACCACAGCGTGAGGACTATGTCCGGCATGAACACCCCGATCACCCCGAGGATGACCAGGACTGTTCCGGGGATCACCATGAACGCGCCGGGGCTGAACCCTTCCACGATGAGGAAGATCGCTCCGACGATGATGAGTACGATCGCGATTAGAAACGGATCCATGGGGGATGCATCGTCATGCTAGTAGTTAACCCCTCATAGGGAGAGGCCGTCCGAGTCGCGTGCCTGCATGCCGTACATGTCGACGATCTCGCCCACGGTCGTGCACTGCTCCGGGGTCTTGTCGTCCCTGACACGTCCCGTGAAGCGTGGGAACCTTATGCCGAGTCCGGACCCCTCCTTCAGAAGGTCCCTCGCCGCAGTGTGCGTGGGGCTGAGCGTGATCTCGGCCGCCACGACCTCCAGCACCACGCCCGGCTCGAACCACACGTCGGGAACCATCTCGGAATCGACGGAACGCGGGCACGTCTCGGAGAGGTTGCCGTTCAGGAGGGCCGGCATGCCGTCGAGGAACGCGTCGTCGAAACCGGTTCCGAGCTTGCACACGGTCTTGAAGTCCCCCATCTCGGGGTCGTACGCCGCCATGAGCAGGGCGCCGTACCTCCCGGCCCTCTTCCCCATCCCGTAGAACGCCCCGACGACCGCGAGGTCGAACGAATCCGTGAGCGCCTCCTGGTAGTCCTTCTTGTACTTGATCCACAGGTACCCCCTGGAACCCGCTCTGTAGACGGACTCCCTCTCGAGGGACTTGGCCATGATCCCCTCGCACCTCGCCACAAGGGCGCCGGAGAAGAACTCCTCCCCCTCCTCGGGACCCTCTACGACCCTCATGGTGGTGGTCTGGATCATGTCGCCCATGATGAACGCGGACTCCAGGAGCTCCCTGCGTTCGGGATAGGGGTCGCCCGTGGTGTCCCTGCTGTCGCAGTACAGTATGTCGAACAGGAATATCCTGACGGGGACCTCGCGCACCGCATCGTCGATGCCGTGCTTCTTCCTCCTGTGGGTGACGTTCTGGAACGGCAGCATGAACCCGGTCTCCGGGTCCACCGCCACGCACTCGCCCTCCACGATGGCCTCGTCGAACCTGCACTTGTTGCGTAGTGCACGCGCTATGTCCGGGAAGTTCGGGGTCATGTCCTCCAGTCTGCGGGAGTACAGCGTGACGCCGTCCCTGCCGATGTGGGCCTGGACCCTGATGCCGTCGTACTTGAACTCCATCGCGCACCTGCCGCCCAGCTTCTCCACGACCTCGGTGATGGACGGGAGGCGTTCGGCCAGCATGACCTTGACCGGGTTCCCGACGGTGATCTCCATCGCCCTGATTGCATCCATGCCTCCGGTGGCTATGGTCTCGGCCACGAGTCCGATGTCGCATGTGATGTTGAACGCCCTCTCGATGTCCGGGCGGTCCTCCTTGGTGGCGAAACCCTCCGCGAGAGCGTCCAGGATCGTCATGTCCCCCGCCCCGACCCTCATCCTGCCGGTCACGATGCGGCAGAGGTAGCGGGCCTCGAGCGGACCGGAGTCGTGGAGCATGTTGGCGAGGGTCTTCATCTTCTTGTCCTGGGAGTCCTTACCGTCGGTGTTCTCGATGGCGGTGAGTCCCCTGACGACCCTGTCGACGGTCAGCTCCTCCGAGAAGAGGGCCATCTGCTTCTTGCGGGCCATCATCCTCTCCGCGACCTCCCCCGGGTCGCCGGTCTCCACCCACAGCTCCTCTATGCTCTTCTCACTGTGTCCGGACGCTATGGATATGGCCTTGAGGACGAGCCTGTCGGCCATCCCCAGGACCTGCGGATGGAAGTCGGGGTGGAGCTTCCCCTGGGACAGGTACACGACCTCGCGCAGCCTGTCCGTCTCGACCGTGCGGAAGAAGTCCGCAAGGATCGTGGTCATCTCCAGGCGGCTGCTGGTCGCCTCGGGTCTGTCGTACGTCTCCGCTAGGTCGGAATAGAGCATGGGGACCCCGAGGGGGTCACCGGTAATAACCCTTGTCAGAAACCGTCCAGACGAGTCTGGTTGCGGGTATTGGCGCCCCTGCGTCCGAGGTCGTCGCTCAGTCTCATCAGGCGCGCCCTCATGGCCTCCTCCTTCTGGGCGCTGGACCTCTCGTAGACCTCGTCCATGGTGCCGCGCGCTATCAGCACGAAGACCTCGCCGTCGTTCTTCCTTCCTGTGCGCCCCCTCCTCTGGATCGTGCGTATCTCGGACGGGACCGGTTCGTAGAACACGACCGCGTTGGTGCTGGAGATGTCCAGTCCCTCCTCGCCGACCGAAGTGGACACGACGACGTTCACGTCCCCTTCGCGGAACCTGTCCAGGAGCTCCACTTGCTCCCTCTGCTTGAGGCCGCCGTTAGCCTGGCCCACGAGTTTCCCGACCCGCGCGCCCGGTATGGACGAGATCTTCTCATGGAGCAGGTCGCATGTGTCGCGGTACTGCGTGAACACGATCACCTTGGATCCCTCCCCGTCGTTGACGAACCTGCTGACCAGGGACATGACCCTGGACACCTTCGGGTGCTCGACGTTGGTCCTCGAGACGATCTCCATCAGATCCCTGTACTCGGGGCGGTTGAGGATCTCCCTGGCACCCCTCCCGCCGCGTTCGGCCCTGGACTCGTCCTCGAGCTTGCGTATGTACGAGCGGAGGGCGGTCATCCCCTGGGTCTCGGCCAGGTTCACAAGTCGGAAGGCCAAGCGGTCTTAGGAAGACAAGTTAAGGTGACAACTCCTTGGCTCACAGAACGACATGGCTACGAT
>JAZODL010000091.1:0-1538 GCA_045596945.1 Candidatus Methanomethylophilaceae archaeon
GGTGCCGATGACGCCTTCGTCATCTGCGCCGCGAGGGAGAAGAGGGCGAGGGACGCCCTCGAGGCAGCCGTCACCAGGGCCAACGAGGCCCTCGTCGGTGTCCCCGAGGAGACCAGGGACCCGCTCCCGGACGGCACCACGAAGTACTCCAGGCCCCTGCCCGGTGCGGCCAGGATGTACCCCGAGACCGACGTCCCACCCACCACCATCACGGATGAGAGGCTCCAGTGGACCAGGGACAACATGCCCGAGTTCCCCGAGCAGATCGAGGGCCGCCTGGTGGAGCAGTACGGCATCAACCAGCAGCAGGCCAGGCAGATCGTCAGGCAGTCCAACGACGAGCTCTTCGAGAGGATCGCCCAGGACAGGGCGATGGCACCCATCGCGGCCACGATGTTCCTCAACGTGTTCAGTGAGATGGAGCACGACGGCATAGACCTCGGTGTCTTCACCGACGACGACATCCTCGGTGTCTTCGCGCTCCTGAGGGAGGGACGCTTCGCCAAGGAGGCGCTGCCCGCACTCCTCAGGGAGATGTCCACCGGAACGGCCGCGGAGGATGCGATCAAGAAGCTCGGACTCGAGGCGGTCGACGCCGGCGAGGCCGCGAGGATAATCGAGCAGATCGTCAACGAGCGTGCGGATTTCGTACGCGAGAAGGGCATGGCGGCCATCGGCGGCCTTATGGGTCCCGTCATGGGCGCCCTCAGGGGGAAGCTAGACGGCAAGCAGGCGAACCAGCTGCTCACCGAAACGATCAGGAAGCTCCTCGGATGAGGGGCCATCCCGGGCTCACGCCCGGGATGACAAACAATTTAAGTTCTTTTCACGGGACCTCAGGGGAGGAGCAGGTCCATGCTGCTGCTCTCCATCTCCACCATGGCGACGACGCCGAACCTCTCGACGACGGTGTCGGCCATCTCCATCGCGGTGTCCGAGTCGATGCCGTTCACGATGAACACGAGCGTGGTGCCGTCCCTGATGGCCTCGCCGTCGACGACGGCGGCACCGGACGCCCTGTACACCGTGTAGCCCTGACCGTACTCGGTGGTTATGAGGTCCGAGACGAAGGATTCGATCTCCGTTATCTCTGCATCGGTTCTGTCTCCCATGCCGAAGTGCATGGCGGCCCTGTTGTCTTCATCCCCCGTGGAGACCTCGAACAGCGCCACGGCGGACAGGATCACGGCCACCACGGCCAGTGCCGCAGTAACCTTGCTACCCATGGATTCCATGGGTTGGGATGCACCGGTGACGGTATAACGGTTACTGGGGCGGGCGGATCTCCAGCACCGACAGCTTCTCGAAGAACAGCTTCAGCTCCCCCAGGGACCTGACGTCGTACCTGTCCAGCAGCTCCCACAGCTCGGCGGTGTCCATGAGCGATGACACCACCACGACCACGCGTCCCCCGTCCGAGAGGTGCCCAGGTGCCCCCTCGAGGAGCTCCGGCAGCGGTCCGAGGCCGTCCGGACCGCCGGACCAGGCCTTGGCGAGGAGCCCGTCCTCGTCCACGGGCAGGTAGGGCAGGTTGAACA
>JAZODL010000092.1:0-6943 GCA_045596945.1 Candidatus Methanomethylophilaceae archaeon
GGTCCTGTCCATCCCCACGGGGTTGAGCGTGGACGGCACCGTGACCGTGGCGCCTCCCGCCACCATGTCCTCCAGATACTTCAGGCCCCCGTCGCCGATCGTCTTGTACGATGCGCCCGACAGGTGGGCGGATGTGATGTCTATCAGGTCCTCCGCACCGTATATCTTACCGAGTGCGGTGACCAGTTCCATCGCCTTCTGTCTGCCCTCGCCCTCCTCACCGTGGAGGATGGCCTCTTCTGATCTGGTAAGGTCCATGGACGTGCATGGTCGGGGGCGATATAGAAATGTCGGATGCACCAGCCGGATACGGGAAGGTGGGTCCGGCCGTCGGACCGGACCCGTTTCGGGATCAGATCCCCTTGATCTGGATCATGGACCTGAGGCAGAAGGGGATCTTCTCGCTGTTCGCCTTGTGGAACTCCACACACTCCATGCAGTTGCCGTGTCTGGGGCAATCGGTCTTGGGGCATGTGCAGTTGGGGTTGAGGTCCACCATGGGGGATGCATCTCCCCATGGGTATAGAATCACATTGGTCTGGACACGTCCGCGAAGGAGAACTCCATCATCCCGGGCAGGTCCGACACCGACACCTCCAGCTGGTAGCCGATCCTCCCGGCGCTGAAGTAGATCCTCTCCAGGGACTCGGCACTGGAGTCGACGGTGATCCTCATCGGGCGCTTCAGGCACAGGGGGGAGCAACCCCCGTGCACGTAACCTGCCAGCTTGGGGAGCTCGTCCTGCCTCAGCATGGACACGGACTTCTCGCCGACGGAGGCCGCTGCCTTCTTCAGATCCAACCCGCCGGTCACCGGGACCAGGAACACGTAGTAGTTGCGGGGACTCCCCACCGTGACGAGCGTCTTGAACACCTCGCGTGGATCCTCCCCGGTCGCGGTCGCGACCTCCATCCCGCCGAGTGCCTCCTCGCCGTAGTAGTGGACCCTGTACGGGATCCCGAGCCTGTCCAGATGCCTCATAGGATTGGTCTTGACGTCCATGGGGACGTCTCCTGCACACGTGTATTTCAAGGTTGTGCGGAGACGGTGCGACTGTGGATGGAAACACCGTGTGATACCGTCCGGGTGGAGGGTTCTTGTAACTACAGGGCGAGACGGGTGCATGAACTCCAAACTCACTGTCTACGAGGCACCGGGTTCCACCGGGCAGAGGAACGACGACGCCGAGAGGTTCCACGCCTCGGTGGAGAGGCTGGCGAAAGCCGGCATCGGCATCAGGTGCATCACGTGCAGACGCCCCTCGGACATGGACACCCGCGGGGAGGCATGGGAGACGCTGTCCTCCGAGGGACTCGAATCGCTGCCCCTCGCCGAGTACGACGGCGTGCTGATCTCCTCCGGACGCTACCCGTCCGACCAGGAGCTGGCCGACTTCCTGAGTCCCCCCGACGGGACCCTCTCCGTGGACAGCACCAAACCCTATCCGATGGGCAACAACTCGGAGCAGAGCTGCCACATGTCGCCCAGATGAAGCCCCTTATCTACTGATACCCCCATCCACCCGGCATGAGGATTACCATCAGGGGAACCGTCCAGGGGGTTGGTTTCAGACCCGCGGTGTACCGTGCAGCCCTGGCCGCGGGTGCTTCCGGCGGCGTATGGAACGAGGGCTCCGATGTCATCATCGACACGGACGAGCCCGACGGGCTCCTGGACACCCTGATGTCCGACCTGCCGCCCCTGGCATCCGTGGATTCCGTGGAACTCGTCCCGTGCCCGTACACGGGCCCCCGGGGGTTCTCCATCCGTGGTTCGAGGGACGGGGGCGACGGGGCTTCGATCCCCGCAGACAGTGCTGTCTGCGACAGATGCGTGTCCGAGATCGTATCCCCCGGCAGACGCCACGGGTACCCGTTCACCACGTGCACGGACTGCGGACCCCGCTACACCCTCCTCAGGGGCATGCCGTACGACAGGGTCCGCACATCCATGGACTCGTTCCCCGTGTGTCCGGAATGCGGGTCCGAGTACTCCGACCCCGCCGACAGGAGGTTCCACCACCAGACGGTGTGCTGTCCCTCATGCGGGCCGCGCTACACCCTCCTCGACGGTTCCGGGGAGGTCATCGACGGCGACCCCATACCGACCCTCGCACACATCCTGGATTCCGGGGGGATCGCGGTCCTGAAGGGCTGGGGAGGGATGCACATATGCTGCGTTCCCGACCGTCTCGGACACCTGCGCGAGTGGTACGGACGCAGGGAGAAGCCGTTCGCCCTGATGGTACGTGACATCGACGCGGTGCGCAGGTACGCTGACCCCACGGATGCGGAGGTGGCCGAGCTCCTCTCCCCCCACAGACCGATCGTCCTGCTGGGGAAGGTCCGGTCGGACGTTACCGAGCTGGCATCCCCGGGTCTGGACAACATCGGGGCCTTCCTGCCGTACACCGGCATGCACCACATGCTGTTCTCCGAGATGGGTTGCGACGCCCTGGTCATGACGTCCGCCAACGTCCCCGGGGAACCCATGGTCACCGACAACGACCGCGCACTGGAACTGGGTGCGGATGCGTACCTCCTGCACGACCAGCCCATAGTCAACCGTGCCGACGACAGCGTCGTCAGGATGCTGGACGACAGGACCCAGTTCATAAGGAGGTCCCGCGGGTACGTTCCCTTCCACATCCCCACCGGCATGGACGGCGACGCCGTCGCACTGGGCGCCCAGGAGAACCTGACCGGGGCGGTCGCCTCCGACGGACGGATCTGGCCGACACAGCATATCGGGAACGGTGAGAAGATCGGCGTGCCCGAGTACCTGGAGGAGGCGGTCCGCCTGCAGATGGACCTGGTCCGCTGCGAACCCTCCGTGGTGGCGATGGACCTGCACCCGGGGTACTCCAACAGGTCGATCGGCAGGAGGATCGCGGAGGAGCACGGCGCGGAGATCGTCGAGGTCCAGCACCACTGGGCGCACGCGGCGGCCCTCATGACCGACAACGGGGTCGACGGATGCGTCGCACTCACACTAGACGGCACCGGCCACGGCGACGACGGCACCGCTTGGGGAGGGGAGGTCCTATCCGCGGACCTCGACGGCTACATGCGCGTCGCACACCTCCAGGGCATCCCGCTTCTGGGATCCGAGCGCGCCCTCCACGACCTCAGGAGGCTCGGCTTCGCCGTGGACACGATGAACGGTGTCGAGAACCACGACTTCACCGACAGGGATGCGTCCGTGATGGCGAAGCTCATGGACAGGAGCGTGACATCCTCGTCCTTCGGGAGGCTCCTGGACACCCTGTCCTACAAGCTGGGGGTCTGTTCCGAGCGCTCGTACGACGGGGAGCCCGCGATGAAGCTGGAGCCGTTCCTCGCCCGCGGATCCCTCATCGACGGCTTCGAGGCCCGTACCGTGGACGGGACGGTCATGACAGCGGAACTGTTCTCCCGGATCGACCCCGGGATGGACCCGGCGGACGTCGCCTACTCGGTCGTATATAACGTGATGGGTGAGCTCGTGGCCTCGGCGGTCGCAGAGGCCGACCGCAGCGGCCGGAAGCACATAGGGATCACCGGTGGTGTGTCCTACAACGGGACAGTCTCACGGATGTTCAGGGATATGGTTTTATCATCCGACCATGTACCGTTGCTCCACAGGGACGTGCCCAACGGCGACGGCGGAATCTCCGTCGGCCAGGTGGCGATCGCCCTAAGGAGAATAGCCTGACATGGAGAACACCCTTTTCGTGCTGTTGGACGGAGCGGAGGACCACCCCCATCCCGATCTGGATGGGAGGAAACCGTTGGATGTAGCGGAGATGCCGTTCCTCGAGAGGAAGGCCCCGCACAGGATCCGTACAACCGGAAGGGGTTACACCCACCTGTTCCTGAACGAGTTCCTCACCGGACACCCTCCGGAGATCCCCCGCGGCGCCCTGGAGGCGCTCGGACTGGGCATGTCCGTGCAGGACCCGCACAGGACCGCGTACAGACTCAGCCCGGCCGAGATAAAGGACGGGATGATCGAATGGTCCTATCACTCGGGGACGTTCTGTGACAGGCTCATGGAGGTCATGGACGCAAACATGGGCATCCTGGAACCGTACAACCCTGAAATCAGGTACTTCATAGGGGGCAGGGCCGTGCTCACAATGGAGTGCGATGAAATCCCGGACCTGCCAGCCCCGCCGGTCAACGCACCCTTCGTCGAGGTCCCCGGGATCCTCGGGGAGTTCGTGATGAGGGTCGCCGAGGAGATGGGCGGCATCACGGACTACCCCTGGGGATGCGGCAAGTTCGGCCACCAGTACGACCCGGTGCCCGGGATCAACAACCTCACAGCCATATCCGACAGCCCCACATCGCTGGGGATATGCGCATCCCTGGGCTACGACATCATGCTCGTGGACGACCTGGACGACAGGTTCCCGCTGGCCAGGGACGCCCTCGAACACGGCGACGTGTTCCTGCATGTCGACGAGGTGGACGAGTACAGCCACCAGAAGGACCCCATGAAGAAGAAGTGGGTCCTGGAACATGCGGATGAGCTCATGGAGGAGTACTTCTCCGATGTGGACAACATAATCTACTTCGTCGACCACGGCACGTCGTGTGTCACAGGGGAGCACATCCTCATGGACGTCCCCCTCTGGACCAGCATGGATGCGGGTTTCGAGAGGGACGAGATTGTGCCCCTGGACACCGTGCTCTCGACACTACTCAGATACAAACGGTGAAAAAATGGGAGAATTCGAACTGCCCCCCTCACTCAGCATATACGGAAACGAGAAGATCGCAAAGGACATCATCTCCAGGATTTGGGGAGGCAGGGGCGTGTTCACCTGCACCGTGGCCAACACCCTGACGTCCACCATACCCGGGGTGTCCGATGCCGGCGACACGCCGGAGCTCACGATGTTCACACCCGCGGCGGACGCGGAGATCCTCATAAGCGGGAAGACCACCTGCATGAAGGGCATCCCGATCAACCCGGGAGGGATCCCCACCCCCGCCACACTGACCAAGGCCGCCCTGAGCCTCTCGGGCATGCCCTACTACATCGTCAACGGCGGATGCAAGGTCAAGCCGTACGTCCCCTACTTCGACATGGGTGGGGAGTGCGGGGAGAAGATCACCACCGGCAACTCCGTCAGGAACGTCCGGGAGATCTACGAGAAGGGGTACATGCTCGGCGAGATGCTCGCCAGGGCGTACGACTACGTCGTCATAAGCGAGAGCTGTGCTGGGGGAACCACCACCGCACTCGCCGTCATGACCGCCATGGGGGTCCTCAAAGAGAACCTGGTGAGCAGCAGCTCCCCCAACAACCCCAAGGAGCTCAAGAGCAGACTGGTCGCCGAGGCGCTGGTCGCCGCCGGTGTGGAGCCGGGTGACCTGGCGGACGATCCCCTCAGGGCGATAGAGTGCGTGGGGGACCCCATGATGCCTGCCAACATCGGCATCCTCTGCGGTGCGGCGAAGAGCGTCCCCGTGATCGTCGGCGGTGGGACCCAGCTCGCGGCGGTCATCGCCGGGGCGGTGAAGCTCCACCCCGAACTCGTGGGCAACTTCTTCCAGGGGACCACCAGGTGGCTCATGAACGACCCCAACTCGAACATGAAGAGGATCATGGACTGCATCTCCGACGACGTGCCCATAGTCTACGTCAACGTGGACTACAGCACCAGCCCCTATGAGGGACTCCAGGCCTACGAGTGGGGATTCATCAAGGAGGGTGTCGGTTGCGGCGGTGCATCCGTCGGAGCCGTGATCTCCTCCGAGGGCAGGATAACCTGCAGGGACCTCGAGGACAAGGTCCACGAGATCTACAGGGGCATAATGGGGTTCTGAACCCCGTCATTCCCTGAAATAGGAACGCGCCAGGTCGAGCTCCTTGGGTGTGTTCATGTTTATGGACAGTTGCACCCAGTTGGTCTCGAACAGGTACTCCTCGAGGTAATCCCCCCTTAGGGTACCCGGGCGGTTCATTATGCAGAGTCCCGAGAGGACCCAGTTCCTCCCTCCGGACTCACGTGTGTACGACGGCGTTATGCCGACCCTGCGGACGGTCTCCTCGTCCACCACCGCGAGTGCGGACTCCATCGTCCCGGGGATGAAGTACTCTATGAACGTGTCCACGACCTCGGTCGTGAGGAGCGGCAGGTCGGAGGGGCACGTCAGTACGTACTCCCCCTCGAGGACGCTGAACGAATCGTGCAGGTCATCCATGAAGCTCTCCCCGGACGTGCGTATCGTCTCAACCCCTATGTCCCTGAGGAACCTCTCGGTCTCGAGGGTGTTGTCGCTGACGGACACGAGGATGCGGTCTACGTGGGATGACTGACGGAGGGCGTCCAACACCCTCTCGATGGTGTGCTTGTCCCCCACCATGTGCATCGGCTTCTCCACACCGCAGCGTCCCATGCGGGAGCCCTTGCCTCCCGCGTTGATCAGGGCCTCCATCAGATCACCGCCGTCGCGATGTGGAGGACGAGTGCCATCAGGAAGAGGGTCACGGGCCTGGCCACCTCGTTGGTGGCACCGAGTATGTCGCCGTTGACCATGTCGAAGTTGCGGTTGGCCACACGGGCCATGAGGACACCTACGATGGACGATGCCACCAGTCCGGTTACGACCGCGGCCACCAGGAGGACGAGGTCATCCGATACGACCCGGATGTCCCATGTGACGGACAGCAGTGCGACGGAGAACGTGAGCAGTGCGAGCGAGCAGACGACGGACACGACGAGCGATCTGACCGCGGAATCGGTGGTCGTCATGGACACCTGCCTTCCGGCCATGCCCTTGCCGGGACGGCCGTACGCGGCGGCGAAGACCATGGCGTTCTTCACCATGACCTCGACCAGGGGGGCGAGGACGACCAGCATCAGGATGTCCACCGACGAGTACACGGCCACGGACGTGAGCGTCACCACGACGGCGACACCCAGTCCACCGGCACCGACGAGGGTGTCCTT